>NZ_BAAAMU010000103.1:0-36060 GCF_039529435.1 Nonomuraea maheshkhaliensis | reverse complement strand
CGGCTTCCGCTTGGCCACCCCGGCTCCTCTCCCTCGGCTACAGCGAGAGATCAAAGCACAGCAGAGATCATTCTGTTAGGACCTCTAAGCCCTGCCCCTCAGCCCCGTGTGCCGTGTCGTCCCCGGGGCCGCGTCCATGAAACTTTCAACTTTCACGCCGGCAATACGGCCGCGCGGACCCGATTCCCGGCCTGGTGAGCACACCTCGCCCCGTCTCCCAGGATCCCTCGCAGCCCTTAGCGCCGGGCCGAATCAACCGCCCGCGACCAGATCTCTGGACGGCCCCGGGTGACGACCGTACTCTCCGGGCGGGCTTCACCGACATCATTGACGAGATGAGGTTGGAATTGACACGTTCGCCAGCACGTCGTGCGGCCGGCTCCGCCGCCATCGTCATCGCCGCCCTCGTGGCGATCCTGATGCCCGTCACCCCCGCCCACGCCACCTACGGCGCGGACCTGCCCGTTTCCATCACGGTGACCTCGAACGCCGGTCCGCCCCTCATGCTCGCCCAGGTGACAGGCACGGTCGCGTTCGACGACGGGAACACGAAGTTCAGGTATTCGCTCCGGCTGTGCTGGGGCAGCGGGTCCTACCCCAGGCCGAACCTGTACGTCTCCGTCAACGGCAGCAGCACGTTCTATCCGGGCCAGACGAGCACCTCGCCCGCTCCGGCCGGATGCCAGTTGTCGCTGTACCACCACGACGGTGAGTACACCCACCCCTCCACCATCGCCAACATCACCGTGTACGTGCAGGGCGGCTGGTTCTACCCCGGCCAGACGTACAACAGCCGGACCAAGTCCCTCACTTACGACAACCCGTACAACTGAGCGGTCCTTCGAGCCCGGGCGGGTGGCCGGAGCCCACCTGCCCGAGGCCCACCTGCCCGAGGCCCACCTGCCCGAGGCCCACCTGCCCGAGGCCCGCCTGCCGAGGCCCGCCTGCCGAGGCCCGCCTGCCGAGGCCCGCCTGCCGAGGCCCGTCGCGACAGACCCCCGATGCGCCGGCCGCTGCTCATCGGGCCTCAGGCACCATGATCCGTCGATCGGGATGCCGGCCGCCGCCGCGATGCGTTCACGCGACTCCAGGAGCCGGCCGAGTCACCCTCCTGATGGTGCGGAGAGGGTCATTCTTCAGTGGCCTGGGGGATTCCCGCGAGCGACATGCTGTTGCCATCCGGATCGAGAACTTCGACGTGCCGCACCCCGTTGGAGTAGGTCTCCACAGGCTCGTGCTCGATGCCGTGCGCGGCCAGCCGGGCCAGGAAGTCGTCGAGGTCGGTGACCCCGAACGTGATCATGGTGCCGCCGACGCGTGCGGCCCGGACGTCCCGATCGTCGATGACCAGGTACGCGTTCTCACCCACCTGCCACAGGTGCTCCTCGCCGATGACCTCGTCCGCCGGCCGCCCGAAGAACACCTCGTACCACTTCAGCGACACCGCCCGATCACGTACGCACACGACGCTGTGCATGTCCACGAAACCGCTCCTCTCGAATCACTCCGCACTCGTAAAGGAGACTCCTCCCGCACCCAAAACTCATCACCGACCGACCGGCCTCGGACCGGGCTGACATGCCAACTCGCATGCTAGTTGGCATGCGACCGGGAAATTCGATCGACAGAACAGCTGCGGTTCATGCACGGTGATGGTCCAGCCGCCCGCCGTACGGCGCGGGCCGATCGCAGGAGTTGCTCTTGGCGACCGCGGGAACCGCGAACGACCGCCCCACGATCACTGCCGCACTGGTCAGAAAGCTGGTCGACACGCAGTTCCCGCAGTGGGCCGCGTCGCCTCTCGAACTGCTCGATCCGGCCGGCTCGGACCATGTGATCTACCGGCTGGGCGAGCAGCTGTCCGTCCGGCTGCCCCGCCACGGCGGCGCCATCCGCCAGGCCCAGAAGGAGTTCGAGTGGCTGCCCCGCCTGGCCCCGCACCTTCCCCTGGCCATCCCCGTACCGGTAGGAGTGGGTGAGCCCGACTTCGGCTATCCGTGGCGGTGGGCGGTGTCGCGCTGGCTGGAGGGCGAGGTGGCCACGGTCGAGACCCTGGCCGACTCATCTACGGCCGCCGTCCAGTTGGCGGAATTCCTCACCGCCCTGCAGCGCCGCGGCCCCGAATACGCCAGGGAGCCCCACCCGGACCTCACCGCCCAGCCACTGGCCGATCGGGATCATGCCACCCGGGCCGCCATCGCAGAAGTCAGCGACATATTCGACCCCGCCGCCATGACGGCCCTGTGGAACGAAGCCCTGAACGCCCCAGAATGGGATCGAAGCCCGGTCTGGTTCCACGGCGACTTCCACACCGGCAACCTGCTGACCATCGACTGCCGTCTCAGCGCGGTCATCGACTTCGGCGGCCTCGGCATCGGCGATCCGGCCTGCGACCTCATGATCGCCTTCACCCTGATGTCACCCACCAGCCGAGCCGCCTTCCGCACCACCCTCGGCCTCGACGACGCCACCTGGACCAGGGGCCGCGGCTGGGCCCTCGCCACCGGCCTGAACGCCTACACCACCTACGCCGCCACCAACCCCAGAATCGCCACCCAAACCACCCGCCAGATCACCCAAGCCCTCATCGGCTAATAAGACCCTTTAAAGGGATATTCGTCCCATTCCGCGAACGTGTCACTCGCCATTACAGCGACAGGCGGTTGAGCTGAAACCATAGGTACGGCGGGGCCGTTAACGGAAGGCTCCGCCGTACCCCCCGAAAACTGAAGGCGGCCCTCCCGACATGCCCCTGTCCTTGAAGTTCGCCCGGAACCTGATCTGGCTCCAGGCGACGATCGCCCTGATCAGCGTCGTCATGGTCATCCTGGCGCTGGCCGCCGGCTTCGACGAGAACCTGGAGCGCCTGCTCTACGCCCCCTCCTACGCCCTGTCACTCGCGACCGGTCTGCTGGCGAACCGGTGGCGCACCCGGAGCCCGCGGGTCCGGGTCGGCACCATCGCCGCCCAACTCGCGATCCCCTTGTTCGACCTCGTCTACTTCCTGATCGAGGGCACCCTTGACTGGATCATCACCGCACCCTGGTCCGCGCTCATCGTGACTCTGCTCCTGCTTCCTCCGGCGCGAACCTGGTTCACCCCCGCGGTCCAGGAATCGCAGCCGGCGCCACCCGCCTCCGTCTGACGGGTTCGCGGGCGTCGAGAGCGCCCGCCCGCGACCCAGCCCGATGCCGGCCGGAACCGCGCGTGGCAAGAATTATTTATGTGAATTGCAACCGCGACGTGTTTATCTTTGACATGTGCGGGTTCGGGCTGGGGCTCTCGACGGCTGGGCGCCGGAGCCCGATTTCGCATCGGCAGGACGGCCGTCGCGGGGACGGTCGCGCGCGGATACGCCGGTTTCTCCTTGTGAAGGAATCCGGTACTGACGGCGGCTCGGCTCTTCCGCCGATCATTTACGCTTTTCGGCCCTCATGAGGGACATCGGAGGAGTTCGTGTCTGGTAAGGGAGCGGGTATCGCGGTCGCTCTCATCGGGGCGGGGGCGGTCATCACCGCGGCGCTCATCACGTCGCGCGCGCCGATCTGCCCCGATTTCATCTGCGGCGCCGACAAGGGGACCGCTGAGGAGCGCCCCCGTGGCGGAGGCGACAAGCAGATCATCCAGGTGCCCGGCGGCAAGGCGGGCGTGGAGGTCACCCCGGGTGAGATCACCTGCACCGCCGAGGGCGGCTGCGACAGCGAGGTGCACATCGAAAGTGTGGGCGACGCCACGCTGAAGGTCACCTACATGGAGATCAGGGGCGACGGCAAGGCGTACTTCAGCCACGACGCCACCTGCCAGCGCAAGAACCTGGCCGCCGGCGTGTCCTGCTCGTTCGGTGTGAGCTTCAGTGCGCCGGCCGAGGGTGGCACGACGCAGGCCACGCTGGTCATCCACCACAACGTCGGCGCTCACCCGTCCCTCGTCACCCTTCGCGGCGAAGGAGCGGCTCAGCAGCCGACCGACACCCCCACGACGACCTTTCCGTCCAACGGATAGCCCTGCCGCGCGAGCAGGGTGCGGACGCGACCAGGAGTGTGTCCCAGTTCGCCGCGCATGACGCGGGTCAGGTGGGCCTGGTCGTTGAAACCGAGCCTGACCGCGAGCGCGGCCAAGTCGGTTTCGCCCTGTTCCAGGGCCGTCAGCGCCCGGCTGACGCGTACGCGATTGCGGTAACGACTCAACGGCATGCCCGCGTGATGGCGGAACGTACGGCTCAGATGGGACGGCGAGGTCCGCAGCAGGCGGGCCAGGGCCACGAGGCCGGCGCCGGCGGGCTCGTCGGCGAGGATCGTCTCCTTTGCCCGGTTGGCCAGGTCTTCCCGGCCGGGTGCGGGTGTGGCCGGGAGCCGGCCGCGCAGGGACAGCCGTAAGAGGTCGAGGACCGCCTCGACCGCGGCGACGTCCGGGTCGGGGCCGGCGCGCAGGAGCATGCGGTGGGCGAGTTCGAGCCGGGCGTCCACGTGGATCGCGGGAGAAGGGGCGGCATCGAGGCCGGCCGTCAGCTCGTCGTCGACGAAGGTGACCGCCGTGCACACGTCGCCGCCCGCGGGATGGGCGAAACGCAGCTCTTCCCCCGCGCGGTGCAGGTAACCCGTGGCGGGCTCCACGGTCACGCGCCGTCCCTGGGACTCCACCTGGAAGTGACCGCGCCGGACCAGAACGATCTGGGCGGCATGCGATGCTTCGGGCTCCGACCAGCGGACGCGGTCGTCCGTGCACCGAACGCTCCTGATCACGACGTGCGGGTTTTCGATCACCCTCTTCGCGGTACGCACCCCACGACCCTACGTACCGGCACCGACAATTCCGTTCCGCATATTTCTTCAAGACCGAGCGCGTACGCACCCCCAATGCTGGGCAAATGACTACATTCGCCTCCCCAACGGCGACGGCCGCCCGCCGGGGCCGGATGCTGGCCGTGCTGCTCACCGGCGAGGTCATGGCGACCATGGACAGCTCGATCGTGTCGGTGGCGGCGCAGACCATACGTGACGATCTGCACGCCGGCGGCGCCGCGATCCAGTTGATCGTGTCGGGCTACCTGCTGACCACCGGCGTCCTCTTCGTCACGTGTGCGCGGATCGGTGACGTCGTCGGGCAGCGGCGGGCGTTCCTGCTCGGGCTGGGCTGGTTCACCTGCGCGTCGCTGCTGTGCGGGCTGGCCCCTGACGCGGCCACGATGGTGCTCGCCCGCGCCGGGCAGGGCGTGGGGGCGGCGCTGCTCACCCCGCAGATCTTCGCGCTCATCCAGCTGCACTGGGACGGGGCCGCCCGCCGCAGAGCGATCGGCCTCTACAGCATGGTGCTCGCCCTGGGGGTCGCGCTGGGGCAGGTCGTCGGCGGGCTGGTGGTCGGTGCCGACCTCTTCGGCCTGTCCTGGCGGCCCGTGTTCTTGCTGAACGTCCCGCTCGGGGTGCTGCTGCTGGTGCTCGCCCCGCGGCTGCTGCCTGACTCCCGTACGGACGGGCGGGCGCGCCTCGATCCCGGCGGCGTGGCCGTCCTGACCGTGGCCATGGCCGCGGTGACCGTGCCGCTCATCTTCGGCCCCGACCAGGGCTGGCCCGCCTGGGCGTGGGGCTCGCTGGGGTGCGGCGGGGTGCTGCTGGCGGGGTTCGTCCGTCATGAGACGCGCGCACGGCATCCGCTGCTGGACCCGGCGGTGCTGCGGCCGAACGGGGTCAAGCCGGGCATGGCGGCCTGCTGGATCACCATGGGGTGTTATGCCGTCTTCGTCCTCACGCTCACCCTGCACCTCCAGACCACGCTGGGCTTCTCGCCGCTGCAGGCGGGGGTGGCCTTCGTGCCGTACACGCTGGGGTTCGGCGCGCTCAGCCTGACCTGGAACCGGTATCCGCAGCGGCTGGTGCGGGCCCTGCCGGTCGCCGGGCCGATCGCGTTCGCGGCCGGGGCGAGCCTGCTGGTGCTCCTGTGCGGTGAACGATGGCAGCCGATCGGATCCGTGCCGCTGCTGATGCTGGCCGGGGCGGGACATGCGGCCGGGTACAGCCCGCTGATCGCGTCGATCACGGCGCTGGTGCAGCCGCGGCTGGCGTCGGCGGTCTCGGCGCTGAACGCCACCGGCCCCGTGCTGGCCGGGGTGATCGCCGTCGCGGGGCTGGGCAGCGTCTATTTCGCGGCGCCCTCCTCCGCCGACGGCCTCCTCCGGGTCGTCGCGGCACTGGCCGTCCTGCTCGGTGCCGGGACGGTGTGCGCCGTACGGGCCACCCTGGCGATCAGAACAGCCGGCCGGCGGTGACAGTTCGTCCCACTCAACTGGCGGAACATGCCGGGCTCAGCGCGTACGCGCCGAATATGATCTGCGGGTGACGGCGATCGACCTCCGGTGACCGCCCTCAGAAGCACGCCGATGGGGCGATGATCACGAGTGGGAGAGACCGTGAGCAGTCTTCTTCATTCACTCACGAACGAGGTGTGGCCCAGATACCGGCTCTTCGCCGTCGCCGGCATCATCGACGGCGAAACAGTCGGTTCGGCGGTCGAAGGGCGGATGGATCCACCGGACGGCAGAATAGCGGCGGGACACGACGGGCTCATCATTCGGACGGCGTACGGCGATCGCGAATCAAATGCTGTCCACAACCGGCTGGAACTTTGGGACGGACCGCCACCGGCGGACGACTGGGAAGAGTTGTGGACGGGCCGGCTCTCCCTGAAATCCGGACTGATCGGCGTCGAAG
The DNA here is from genome assembly GCF_039529435.1 of Nonomuraea maheshkhaliensis. Taxonomy (NCBI): domain Bacteria; kingdom Bacillati; phylum Actinomycetota; class Actinomycetes; order Streptosporangiales; family Streptosporangiaceae; genus Nonomuraea; species Nonomuraea maheshkhaliensis. Next base: position 29,356 of record NZ_BAAAMU010000103.1, on the reverse strand, counting down.
CCTGGGGAGCAGCCGGTTATTCCCACGATATGGAGTTCGACCTGGGAAAACGCGACCAGACCTGGTCCACCCGGGTAGCCACCGAGGTTCTGCAGACCGAGCAGGAGCCGGATTTTCCCCATGTGGTCGCTCGGATCGAGCTGTACAAGATCCAGTTCTGGACTCGCTGATCGTCCCGCTCCGACACCGGTCTCAAGACACGCATGGGACCCCTGGAACACTTGCCCTCGCCGGCTAACGGCACGAACGTCCCGTCACCTGCTCAATCGCAGAGCGTTTTTGACGGGTAGAGCCCAGAAGGCACTGACTTTACTCACCACTACACAAAATCTTTCCCGGACTTGTTCGAGAGCGGCGATCAAGCCAGAATCAGTTTCGCCTTCAACTACTTCGTTGGAGCGTCACCGCACGGATGAGGAGAGGTATGAAGCGCACCATCCCCATTCTCGTCGCCGCCGGCGTCCTCGGCGCCACGCTCACCGGCGTCGGCCCCGCCTCCGCGGCCACTTCCCCCATCGACTGCACCGCAGGCGGCTACACCCGGGTCGTGAACAGCTACGTCCCCACCAACGTCGAAAGGCCCGCGATCGACGGCCGCACCTACAACATCGGCGGCCCGTCGGCGTACACCTACGAAATCTGCCTCGACATCCCCGACAACGAGCGATTCACCATCGAAGTACGGAGCTGGACCAACACGGTGCCGAGCACCTTCGTGGACGACCGGCCCGGAGACAAGATCTTCCGCTTCTCGCTCCCACCCGACAGCTTCTGGCAGGTCTACGGCACACTGACCGGGCCCGGCAGCACCTACATCTACTACACCTGGCACGAGAAGCGGCTCCCGAACTGACGTGAAACGGGCCGGCCACCTCACTCGGCGACGTGGCCGGCCCGCCATGGTGAACCTTGAGGCGGGCCGTTCAGGTGCCATGACGAGATCGGGTCAGGCGGGCCCGTTCTCGTGTGCGTGCGCGTCGAGGAGGTGTGCGACCGCTTCGGTCACCTGCGTGGCGAACGGGATGTTCAGCCATTCGTCCGGTACGTGCGCGTTCGAGTCCGCACCGAGCGCCCCCGTGACGACGAACTGCGCCTGCGGATACCGCCTGCCGAGCATCTCCATGAACGGGATCCCGCCGCCGATGCCCAGGTTCTGGCACGGCTTGCCGAACACGCGATCACCGACCTGCCGCAACGCCGTGGCCAGCCAGGGGGCCGTCGCCGGCAGGTGCCAGCCGTTCATGACCATGAAGTCGCTCACCTCGACCTGCGCCCCGTACGGCACATCCGTCGTGAGGATCTTCTCCAGTGCGGTGCGCGCCGCCTCGGCGTCGGCCGAGGGAGGCAGGCGGAAGCTGAGCCGGAGGGAGGTCCAGGGTCGCAGCACGGCGCCCGCCACCGCGGGGTCCGGGAGCCCGGCGGCGCCGGTCAGGGACAGGGTCGGCCGCCAGGTGTTGTTGAGGACGAGCTCGACATCGTCGTCGGAGACCCGTCTCATTCCGGGCAGCAGCGGGAGCCGGGGCACGGCGACCTCCGGGTGGTGCGCGACGAGCTCCGCCGCCTCCGCGCGCCGTTCGTCCGGAATGGGCACCACCATCTCGGGCACCTTGACCTCGCCGGTCTCCGGGTCCTCCACCCGATCGAGCAGCCGGCGCATGACACGGAACGAGCTCGGCGCGATGCCGCTCCCGAGCCCTGAGTGGACGCCCGACTCGAGGACGCGCACCGTGACGGTCGCCTGCACGGCGCCGCGCAGGCTGGAGGTCAGCCACAGCCGTTCGTAGTCTCCGCCGCCGCCGTCCAGGCAGACCACCAGCGACACCTCGCCGAGCCGGTCGCCGAGATGCTCCAGGTACGCGGGCAGGTCCGGGCTGCCGGACTCCTCACCGGTCTCCAGCAGCATGACGGCACGGGCGTGTTCGCCGCCTGCCCCGCGTACAGCCTCCAGCGCGGTCGTGGCGGCGTACCCCGAGTACCCGTCGTCGGCGGCGCCGCGGCCGTAGAGCCGGCCGTCGCGGATCACCGCCTGCCACGGGCCCAGGCCCTCCGACCAGTCGCCGAGCGGCGGCTGCTTGTCGAGGTGCCCGTACAGCAGCACGGTCCCGGTCGTCGCCGCGCCCGGCGTCGCGGGCACGTCCACGAGCAGGAGCGGAGCGCGGCCGTCGAGCTGCACGACGTCGCACCGCGCGCCGGGCAGGCCGCGCGACTCCACCCAGTTCCGTACGTGGTCGACGGCGGTCCGCAGGTGACCGTTCTCCTCCCAGGCGGCGTCGTAGGCGGGCGACACGGCGGGAATCTCCACCAGACCGGAGAGGCTGGGCAGCACGTCCGTCGCCCAGGCCTGGGCGATGGATTCGCGAAGTTTCTGAAGGTCCATGCGGTAATACTGGCCCAACCGTCACCCTGCTCATGCCCGGCCCGCGCCGGAAACTCTGGGCGGGGGTGATCAGAGCGGTGGCGGCAGTCCGCGATCGACCGCCCGCCTTGTACGGCCTCGATGGTACGGCGATCATGGCGTGTCCGGGCCGAGAGCTCCACCCAGGAAGGGCGATGATGACGGGTTCGATCAAGCGGGTGCCGTTCGACGTGGAAAGCTACAGCCGTCGTTCGCGGACGAGACCGTGCTTCATCTGCGCGATGGTCAACGGAGTTTCCGACCAGCCGGAGGAAATCGTCTACGACGACGGGGAGCACATCGCGTTTCTGCCCCGTTTCTTCGTCCTGCCGGGGTACGTCCTCGTGGCGCCCAAGACGCACGTCGAGCACGTCGTCCGAGACCTTTCCGAGGATCAGTTCGTCGCGGTGATGAGAGTTGTGCGGCGAATCGCGCTGGCCGTGGAGGCATGCGTGCCGTGCGAGCGGACGTACCTGTTGTCCTTGGGCAGTCAGCAGGGGAACGCCCACCTGCACTGGCACATCGCGGGCCTGCCGCCTGGGGTGCCGTACGAGCGGCAGCAGTACCACGCTCTCATGTCGGAGAACGGGGTCATCGAGCGCACCCCTGAGGAGATCGCCGCCCTGGCCGCCGGAATACGGAGTGCCTTGGACGCGTAGCTCCAGCTTGACCGCCCTGGCCGGCACGCCACCATACGTCCGCCGGCCTCCCATCCGCTGACTTCCGGTGAGGCTATGTCGGCGAAGAGTTCTGCAACGCTCCAACCGACTGCCGCCATTCGAGAGCCTCGGCCGTGTCGCGGTACTCCAGCAGATGCTGTCCAGCGATCTTCTGCAGCAGGTCTCGTACCTCGGCCGGCGTGGCGTGGAAGAACTCACGGCGCAGGTTCACCTTGTTGAGCCGCCGATCGCCCAGCTCCGCGTGCAGCCGGGCTTCCAGCTCCACCGCGTCCTCGCTGAAGATCAGTGCGTGCGTGTCGAACCTGAACGAGGCCGCCGCCCTTGCGTTCCGGTTGCTGCCGTACGCTCGCGGCCGGTGCCTCCTCCAGAACCCAGAACTCCCAGCCGGCTGGAGCGGGAGGCCACGACGGGTCCGGCTTCCATCCCTGCGGCGGCTTCCATCCGCGAGGCGGGACAGGCCAGCCGGGAGGACAGTTGAAACGGTACTCGGGCATGAGCGCTCCTCACCTGCACACATAGAGCCGTACGCAGGTGAAATAGCTGTGAGCGCCACGTGGGTTACACGAAGCGAGCGCACGGGGCCGCGGTGGGGCGGACTGGTGGCCTCCGTGGACCTCGGGTTCCGGGGAGCTTTGCTCGACGCGGAGTTCGCTCTTGACCGTAACCGACTCCCGTTGACTGCCCTTTCTTGGCACGGCGATCACGACTGGCAGCTGATCGTTTCCGCACGGCTGGCCGTAGCTAGCGGTGGTCGTCACCCCAGGCAAGGTTGAGATGCTCCGCTAGTTCCTCGGCCGTGCCCCCTTGGTTGAGGAGAGCCCGTGCCGCCTGCGCCTGCCTGATCGTGGGCAGGTGTCCGTCGAGGAGAAAGGGGAGGAGGAGCCGCCGGGCCACTACCTCACGCCACGAAATTCCGGACGGCCTGCGCACCACCGACACATTGACCCGTAGCGCGTGCTCGTTGCCTGGCGGAACGCCGGGCCGGTCGATCTCGACGGCGACGTACCGGAACCCGTTCGCCAGGTCGCAGGCGGTGCAGCCGGCCGGCCCCCGGCTCAACCTGCTGCCACACTCGGTGCAGGTGAGCCGGTCGTAGGCGGCGTCCACCACCCGCCACAGGTGCCTGTCGGGCTCGTCGATCACCATCTCGGCCACGGCGCGCTCGTCCAGGGCGGCCAAGGTCCCGAACTCGCGCGTGACGAACTCCCGCCATCCCGCTTCGACGATCTCGTCGACGACCCCTGCGCATCGCTCACAGTCAGGTGCTCCGGCGGGTTCCCACTGGCCGCATTCCCCGCACCGCCGCATCCTCGAACGGTACTCGCCATCCCCATCCGGACTCATTCGATTATCGCGTCGTGACGCCACATCCCGTCCACGCCACCCGTAGGAAATCCCGGAGCCGGAGTTCCCCGCCGGAGGCATGGTCGGACTGATGTGAGCTTCCTGCGGGGTAAGGGTGCGCCCGCCGAATCACGTTTGACGCCGTCCTCGCATCGGGGCATGATCTCTGCTTCGAGATTCATCCAGAGGATCCGAGGGACCTGGCCCAGCGACGGTCCGGCAACCTGCCCGAAGAAAGGGAAAGGTGCCAACGCCAGGAACGATGAGGAGGGCTTGATGAGCCTGAGGCTTGATGTTCCCGTGCTGCATGGATCGCTCGTTCGGCTGGAGCCGCTCGCGATGAGCCACGCGTCGGATCTAAGGCGGGCCGCGGAAGAGGACCGTTCCTCTTACGATTTCACCTTGGTTCCCCGCGCCGCTGAGGTGGAGGCGTACCTTGCGGCTCAGTTCGCTCGTGGGAGCGACGGGTTGACTCCTTTCGCGCAGGTTCGGGTGCGGGACGACATGGCAGTGGGATGCACGGCGTTCTGGAACCCACGAACGTGGCCGGATCGGCAGGATTTGCGTGCCATCGAGGTCGGTTGGACATGGCTTGCGGCATCGGCACAGGGCACCGGAATCAATGTCGAGGCGAAGCTGCTCCTTTTCGCGTATGCGTTTGAGACATTGGGCGTGGCCCGCGTCGACCTGAAGACGGACGCCCGCAACCAGCGGTCGCGCCGTGCGATCGAGAACCTCGGCGCGTGCTTCGAGGGCGTGCTGCGCAGTTGGTCGCCCTCCTGGGCGCCTGGCGAAGCGGGGTTGTTGCGAGACTCGGCCATGTTCTCTGTGATCGCTGCTGAGTGGCCGACCGTCAAGCAGGCGCTGCGTGCTCGCCTCTCGAACGCGAACGCGAACGCCGAGTAGTTCGGGCGTCTTCCCCGGCGACCGGACAGTACCAGCCGGGGTTTCTCTGCCAATTGGGCGTGCTGGTCGGTGGGCACCCGAAACCCACCGCCTCAACCGCACTATTCGATCTCTCGCCGCTTCGAGCTACCTCAAACCCGATGCCACCTCGATGTGCCGGACGACGAGCAGGAGATCCGCCGAGTGCAGGCGTTGCTTAATCTCGCTTAATCGGACGGCGAGGAGGTCGCGTTGCGCTTCCGTGAGGTCGGCGCCGAAGTCCAGGCACTCGCTGACGCACATGGTGATCTCCAGGAGAACGGGGTCAGAGGAGGGCAGCAGACGACGGAAACGTCGGCGGCGCCAAAACCGCAATGCGAGCAATGCGGCCGTCCGGGGATTGCCGTACCAGTACCAGCGAACCTGAAGGTTGGGATTTGGTTCCTCTGCACGCGGAGATCGCCGGCCTCGCATTTTGGCCTCCCGACGTCTTATCGCGTGAGCGTGGAGCTCGGCATGCCAGGCAGCGCGGCTGGCCTCGACAGCGTCCAGCGCCTGAGGAAGTGCCGCCTCATCGTATTGAAACTGCCCGGCCTGGAATTCGAGGAAATGCAGCGTCGCCTCGAATCCCAGCGGCCGATACAACTGCACGCAGGACCGGAACGCCGACAGCCGCCATCGGTAGGGCAAGTCAGGGTCACGTACCCTACGGGCGAAGTTGGCGAAGCTCACCGGCGAAGGCTAGCCAATTGGACGCGGGGAGGCACCGACTCGGTGTCAATGGCCAAATGCATCTTGCGGTTGGTCAGGCCCGGCTCCAGGCCGCGATCGGTGTTTCTCGCGCGACGCACACGCCGGCGATCCCGCTCCTGTTCTCTCCTTCGATCAGCTCGGTAGCCTGCCGTAGTGAATGTTGGGCAGCGGGCCGTTGGTGCGGTCGTCGGCTCTGCTGTAGGCGACGCGCTGGGTGCGCCATTCGAGTTCGGGCCGGCGGGCGCGTTCTCCTCCCGCTTCCCGCTACCGGGTGCCGGCGGCGAAATGAACGGGGGCGGCGGCTGGGATGCCGGGGAAGCCACTGACGATACTCAGATGGCCATACATGTGGCCGAGTCGCTGCTGGAGCACGGCGGCCCAGACCTACCGGACATCTTCGCCCGCTTCCAGCGATGGGCGGCCGATGACCCCAAGGACATCGGGCTACAGACCGAAGACGTACTGACCCGAGGACTGCCCTGGGACCGGGCCGCCACCGCCCACCACCAGAGCAGCCACCGAGCCACCGGCAACGGCGCACTGATGCGGGCCACCCCATCGGCGGTGTACTTCGCCCGCGACGGCCGGCAGGTCACCATGGATGCCGCCCGGCATATCGCCGCCCTCACCCACGGCGATCCGGCGGCATGGGAAGGCACCGCGATCTTTCACGACCTGATACGTGTCGCCATGAAGGGGGCGAACCCCTTGGACGAGCTCCCACAGATCCTCGCCGCTGTCCGATCCGGCCATCGTCAGCGCTACGCCGCCGTCCTCGCAACCGGTTGGCATCCCGATCACGCCACCGAATTCAACGGCGCTGTCTGGCCCTGTCTCGGCTCAGCCGTGTGGGCACTGCGTACCACCCGCAGCTTTGCGGATGCCATCCGCGCTGCGATCGACCTGGGCGGCGACACCGACACCGTCGCCGCGGTCACCGGAGGCCTCGCCGGCGCCGTATACGGGCCGGCGGCGATTCCAGCCGACTGGACCGAGCCCTTGCACGTTCCGCTGCCTGGAAGCGGCGGCCGGACCTTGCGCCTGCCTCATCTGATCGATCTCGCTCATGACCTCGCAGAGCGTCCACGTACGGACCGACGACGGAGTCCAGCCCGCGAAGCATGACGACCCTCCGCCTCAGGCAGACGGACTGCCCTGGTCCGTGACGTCGTCCGAGGTCAGCGGTGATGTACGGCCGTCACGCCGCACGAGCGGGCATCGGTCCGGCGCCATGCCTCTCCTAGGAGCTGGGGGTCAGGTTCTGGAGGCCGACGACCCGCAGTAGTTCGAGCCGCTGGTATGTCTCGGTGCCCGGCCGCGCCGAGTGCACGACGAGCTGCTGGCTGTGGCCATCGCTGACCAGTACCTCGCAGTCGAGGTCGAGGACACCGACCACGGGGTGCAGGAAACGCTTCGGCGACGGGCGGCGTACCACGACGTCATGCGACTCCCAGAGTCCCTCGAACTCATTCGACGCGGCGCGGAGCTCGGCCACGAGGGCGGCGGGGCCCGGGTCGTGGGGGCGTGCCGCAGTGACCGCACGCAGGGTCGCTACGTGTGCGCGGGCATGCTCCTCGTGGTTCTCGGGCGGGGCCAGGTCCCGTGCGCCCGGCACCATGAACCAGCGGCGGATCAGGTTCGTCCCTACATGGCCGCCGGTCAGGGCCACCGACATGGTGTTCTGTGCGAGCATCTGACCCCAGTCGGTCAGCACCGACGCCGGGAGGTCGTGCAGCCGGTCCAGGATCAGCAGCAGCCCCGGGCGGACGTGCTCTGAGGAGTCGCCGGGCCGGGGCGGCTCCTCGCCCGCCAGGTGGAACAGGTGGTCGCGCTCCACGTCCGTGAGCCGCAGGGCGCGGGCGAGAGCGGTGAGCATCTGCCGCGACGGGTGGGAGCCGCGGCGCTGTTCCAGCCGCGTGTAGTAGTCAGTGGACATCCCGGTGAGCTGCGCCACCTCCTCGCGGCGCAGGCCCGGGGTGCGGCGCCGCGGACCCGCGTTCAGGCCCACGTCGGAGGGGGCCAGCCGGGTGCGGGCCCGGCGCAGGAAGTCGGCGAGTTCGGTACGGTCCACTGTTCGAGGATGCCCTGCTCCCGGCCATGTATCCAGGGAGCGCCGATCCCTGGATGACCGCGTCTCTCCCGCCGATCCCGTCCTTCCCACACGCTTCAAAGGTGGCTACGACGATGAGGAGGCGGCCATGCTGACTTTGGTGACAGGAGCGACGGGCCAGGTCGGGCGGCGGTTCGTGCCGCGGCTGTTGCAGAGCGCGGCACCCGGCGACCAGGTACGGGTCCTGGTACGGGACGCGGCGCGCGGCGAGCGGTTCGCGGAACTCGGCGCCCAGGTGCTGGTCGGCGATCTGCGTGACACGGAGGTGCTCGGCAAGGCGACGGCCGGCGTGGACGCGGTGGTGAACGTCGCCGCCGCGTTCCGCGGGGTACCGGATGAGGAGGCGCGGGCGGTCAACCGGGACGCGGCCATCGAGCTCGGCCGGGCCGCGGTGGCTTCAGGCGTGCGGCGGTTCGTGCAGGTAAGCACCGGTCTCGTGTACGGCAAGGGGCGGGGCAGGGCGCTGGTCGAGAGCGACGAGCCGGTGCCGGGCGGTCAGTTGTGGGGCGCCTACCCCGAGTCCAAATGGGAGGCCGAGCGTGCGCTCATGGCGTTGGACGGCCTCGATGACCTCCGCATCGGACGGTTGCCGTTCGTGTACGGCGACGGGGACCCGCATCTGGACGATGTGATGGAGTGGGTGCTGAAGTGGCCCGCCATGCAGCGCCTGCACATGGGCCACCACATGGATGTGGCGCAAGGACTGCGGCGGCTGCTGTACGCGCCCGGGGCACACGGCGTCTACAACATCGCCGACGATGCCCCGGTCACCATGGTCGACCTCATCCTGTTCCAGGGGCTGCCGGTGCCGCAGGAAACCTACGACAAGGATGCCCCGGATCCGTGGCACGGCGTGATGTCGACGACTCGCATCCGTCACGAACTGGGCTACCGCCCTCTGATCCCCTCGGTGTGGACAGCGCGGGACGCGGGAGTGCTGTAACCGGCCCGCGGCTGAGCGCGCCGGCGCTACTCCTTACCCCACACCGTGACGATCTCGCCCTCGCCCGGCACGGCGGTGATGTTGCGCGGTGCCAGAATGACGTCGTCCGAGCTGAGCAGGTCGTTGTTCGCGCGGAAGTCGTCAAGACCAGCATAGGTTCGGCCGGTGGCGTCGATCAGTTTCCCGTTGGCCACGAAGAGCGTCAACAGTTCAAGAGATCCGTCCGGGTGCTTGACCAGCAGGACCCGCCCGTGGATTGTGCTGACGTTGCCACCAGCGCTCTGTACGGCGGCGCGGACCTTGTCGTTCAGGTCGCAGCTGGTGTTGAAATGATCAGCGGCCTGAGAGGCATTCGGGCCTGTGGTGCAGGGAAAAGCGGACAGCAGCCGAGACTGCAGCTGCTCGGCCGTGTAGTAGGCGGCGAAGTTCGCCATGCGGTCTTCGCTGGTGCCGCCCCCGCCGAAGCGGTCGTTCTTGACATTGGGAGACCTCACGTACTCGCCGAAGAGGTTCAGCTTGGGATCCGGCGGCTCGGTGTGGCCACACGCCGCCAGCGCGAAAAACGCCATGAGGACCACAGAGTTGGTGCGGACATGGCGCGTTCCGATGCCGGTGTACATTGGCCACCTTTTCCATCGATGTGCTACGACGACATTAGGTTGCGAAGTGCCTGTCCTACTCCGCAGATCGGGCCCGGAGCTTCTCAGCCTGAGTATCTCTTGAGCGCGTCGGGACCCGTCCCGGGTGAGCACGGCCCGCTCATCGCCCGCCTCCACCGAGGCGTTCCGGGCGAAGGCCGCCGAGCACATTCACGCCTGATCCGGGTACGGGAAGGTCCGCCGAGCGTCGTCGCGCCGGCGGGCCTTCTCTTGTGCGGCGGGTACTCGACGTGCAAGCGGCTGTCCGTCGCTGCCCTCGCATCTCAGGCTGTCAGCCGGCGAGGGTCTGGTCATACCATCACGCAGTGGCGAAAAGACCAACAGATATCTGGCGCGAGCACGTCGCCGAGGAGCTCGCTGAGCGTGCCGCCGGCCTGAGGAGTGTCGAGGACTCGAACTTCTCCGCGTTGTATCCAGAGCCTTTGGTGGTGGCGACCGAGCACGTCCTCACGGCCTTCGAGCATGAGGTACGGGGCTTTGACGCTCCTTCCGATGGAGAGGTCTTCGCAGCGATCCAACGGGCGGTCGAAGGGCTCAACGACGTCGACGGCGCCCATGACGATCACGACTACGACACGATCGAAAGAGAAGAGCTGTGCGAGTTCATCGACGGCGTGCTCAGCGAGGCTGGGATCGATCTCGACGGACTCGCTGCCCGTCGAGGAATCGAGCGCTCGGAGATCACCGGCCGATGGCGCGAGTGGTGATCCACTCCCAGAGCCCTGCATCCACGAGTGAGGTGGAGGAGTTCAGGGTGTTCAGAAACGCGTCCCACGGGAGTCGCCGGCGAGCGGCGCGCCGCACTTCGTGGTGCACTTGACCGTCGTCAGGGCCAAGGAGGGAGGACGCCAGGGCCGAATCATGCACGGCTACCGTCCCCAACGGTGGATCGGACAACGGCGGGGCAAACTGTCGCACCTCTTCAACGGCCTGGGCCGACACCTCCAAGGCCGACCGGGAACACCTGCGCAGGTGCGACATCAAGGCCACCATCCCCAGCAACGCCGACCAGGACGTCGCCCGTCGCAAGAAGGGGTCGAAGGGCGGTCGGCCACCGCTCTTCGACCCCGAGAAAACAAGCAGCGCCACGCCGTGGAATGCGGCATCGACCGTCTCACACGCAGCCGCGCGGTGACCACCCGGTTCGACAAGCCGGCCGTACGCTACGAGGCCACGATCTTCATAGCCGCCATCAACGAATGGCTCTGACCCACTTCGAAACAGGGGCCTAGACGGCCCGGCCCATGGGCAGGGAAGCGAAGTCGAGCCGTCCGGCGTCGCTCCAGCACACGGTTTCACCGCGTCCACTGTGGATCAGCGCCCGGTTGGCCAGGTGCCCCAGACAGCGAGCGGCCAGGCCCAGATCGTGCCGTTGTCGTGGACGACCAGGGCGGTCAAGGTGCGCGATCGGCGCTATGACTTACACTCTTCGAAGAACCACATTTGGTTCTCCCCCGCCCATCTTCCCCATACCGCTATCCGCGTTCCCGGGCCGGAGGACCCGTGGTTCGTAACTTCGAGATCTTTTTTGCAGTGGGGGACACACAAGCGGCGGGACAGCGCGACCGCCTCTTCCTCCCACACAAGCCACTCGAACGGGGATTCCCCCAGAAGAGCGCCGTCGTCATTCTTCGGCTGAAGATTGGTGCTGAGGTATGTACCTGTTCCGACGTTCCGCAGGGTCCATCCAGCCCCGATCCGGTTGAGCTGCCACATCTGGGTGTCGCTGTCATTTTCCGACAGCATGGAATGTGTCGCCGTCCTCAGCGATATCGATATAGGTGCCGGACTTAGCGTTCCGTATTCTGTACACCTTTTCTGATTCGATGTCAGTCATGTTGCGCGCCCTTTCCCGGTGCTGGCAACGGCTCCGAACCGCCTTGATCCTTTAGTCATCTTGCCGCATACGTTCTTTCCCGACCACTTACCAGGCGGCAACGTTTGACAGGTGACCCCTACGGATCCCGAGCCCGCTTGACTGCGGATCGCGTGGAATCGCCCTTCCGCGCGATCCGGCACCCGGCCGCCCTCCCGGCCGGCCTCGGAGCTGATCGCGGAATCGAGCGAGGACCCGTGGCAGACCTTGCACGCCCGGTGGCGATCAGTGCGCTCGACCTCGGCGACGCGGGCACGGGACCCCACGCAACCTCACCGCCTGCGTCGCCTGGGCGGCCAGTCCTACATCCGCCGGACGGAGCACGGCGATGACGGCGGCAAGACGATCGTGGATCTTTCCTTGGGTGGCGCGACGGCCGCGAGACCTGACCAGCTCACCGGGGGCGCAGGCGGAGCCTGCGCCCCCACGAAGGGCGGCTGAGCGGAGCGAAGGCCTACAGGGGCCGAGGCTTGACTCGACTGGGAGTAGCGGCTGAGCCTCCGTGCGCGAAAGCGCCCCATCGCGTTGACCTTGCGCGCCGGAGGCGCGCCCCGGACAGGACAGCCCGAGCGGAGCGAGGACCGCCACAACGTAGAGGCTTCTTCTCCCCGCTCGAGCGGGCAGTTGGAGACCAGTGGCATCTGATCAGGTGAGGCGGCGTTGCTGTATCCGGGTGCTGCACAGCACCACGCAGGAACGCCAGCGCGCCGAGCGGCCCGGATCAGATGACGCCGCTCTGCCCGACGCAGCTCGTGACACCCTTCCTACCGGCCAGCTTCACGAAGACCCGATGCGCCATCGGCCGGGTCGCCGAGATCGCCCTGCTGCCGGAGTTGCCCGTGATCACGGTCGCCAGGAACTCGGCGTCCGGAAGGCCGCCCCGATCCTGGACGAGGCTGACCTTGACCGTGGTGGGTCCTCCGGAGGCCGCCCAGTGGACACGGCTGAAGCGGTGCCCAAATGTCGTGTTGATGTAGGTGACGGTCACCTTCAGCCTGTAGGACCCCTTCGAACAGGTCGCGACGAGGGCCTTGGCTGCCGATGTGGTCACCGACGCCGACGGCGCGGACGCCGAGGCGGACGCGGTCACCGACGCCGACGCGGGCGCGCCCATCATGGCCACGGCCCCCATGGCCCCGACGACGACCGCGGTACGCATGATCTTCATATGGTTCCCTCCGTTGATTTCCCCGTCGAGGTGAGACCATACGGAGACGCGGTATGGCGAAGGTATGTCCCAATCAGACCACTCGGAGCGCGCTAGTGAAGCCTTCCCCGGTGGCTCCCGATTCCTTGCAACGGACTGGCCGCTCATGGCGTCGAGAGGATTCGTCTGGTTGCCCAGCGGTCAGCTCCCGACCGACAACATGGACGACCAGTACAGGCGGGCCACCGACGCGCTCAAGCCCTGGCGGTACCGGTCCTGGATCGCGCCACGCAGTCCCGACTTCGCGCAGCGGGCCGCGACGGTGCTCGACCTGTACGCCGCTGTCTTCGACGGCGAGCCGCTCGGCGAGGACGACTTTGTGCTCTGCTCGGACGAGAAGACTTCGATCCAGGCCCGCTGCCGTTGCCATCCCATCCTGCCGCCCGGCCGGGCCAGGTTGATGCGGGTGGAACACGAATACGACCGCGGCGGTGCCCTGGCCTACCTGGCCGCCTGGGACGTCCACCGCGGCAAGGTCTTCGGTCGCTGTGAACTCAGCACCGGCATCGCCCCGTTCGGGCGTCTTGTCGAGCAGGTCATGACCATCGAACCGTACGCCTCAGCCCGCCGCGTGTTCTGGATCGTCGACAACGGCTCCTCACACCGCGGCCAAGCATCGATCAACCGCATGCGCAAGGCATGGCCCACCGCGACACTGGTCCACACCCCCGTCCACGCCAGTTGGTTGAACCAGTGCGAATCTACTTCTCCATCGTGCAACGCAAAGTCGTCACCCCCAACGACTTCCACGACCTCGCTGATATCGAAGCCCGCCTGGAAGCGTTCGAAGACCACTACAACTTCCTCGCCCGCCCCTTCAACTGGCGATACACCAAACACGACCTCGATCAACTACTCAAACGCCTCGCCGCCCACAACACCGGCCCCCTCACAATGGCGGCGTAACCCAGACGTACGCATGACGAAGACCCCTAAACCGGACGGTCTGGTGCTGATGCTCGCTGCGCTGATGCCGGGCATCGCCGGCCTGTTTCGTCGTCTTCAGACAATCGCGCCATCTTCGTGCTCGCGGCCAGCATCAGCATGCCTGGAACGCCGGCCACCTTGCGACGAGCACGCGCGGCACCCTGGCGGCCAGCGCGCCTGCCGCCGGGGCGGGCATACCAGGCGCCGGACGCACAGGGACCACAGACCGGCGGCATCAGCTGACGCCCGCTCCGGCGGGCCAGGCACGCAGCGTTCCGGCCAGATCCAGGCTGATCAGCCGGCCGTCCGAGGCGAACGCCAGGTCGGCTGTCAGCTCGCCGTCCTCGGACGCGCCGGCCCAACTGGTCAACTCTGTGCCGTCCGTGCGGCACAAGCGCATAGTGTCGGACTCCGCGATGGCCGCCACAGGCAGACTCGGGTGCAGCGCCAGAGCGTCGATGCGTTCCCCGGAACTCGGGAGCTGGGCGACCCGCGCGCCGGTGGCCGGATCCCAGCTGATGGCCGCGTTCCCCACCGTGTACAGCAAGCCCTGCGCATCGAAACTGACCGCGGTGATATCGCCGGGGTGCGAGTCGGCGACCTGCCGGCCGAGTTGTATCGGCTCCTCGTGGTCGTAGTCGTTCGCCAGGATCCGGAACTCCTCGACGCCCAGAACAGGATCGTCGCCAAGGTCCCACACGAACACACGGTCGTCATTGTTCAACGTGGCCGCCCATCGGCCGTCCGGGCTGACCGCCACGTCGGGGAGGGCGTCGGCGCCGACGGCGAGCACGCCGCGGCACTTGCCCCCGGCCAGGTCCCACACCTGCGCGGCGCCGACATCGCCGGTGGCGGCAATAGCAACCGTAGGTACTCGCCAGCGCCCAGACCTTGTCCAGGTGCTCCAGCGCCATCGACTGGGACCAGGTGCCCGTGTCCCAGACCCACACCGTCTCGTCATACGACGCGGACGACAACAGACGACCACCGCTGGCCATCGAAAGGCCGTTGATCGAGCCGTGATGCGCCTGCAGCACCCGGAGTACCTCCCCGGCACGCAGTGAGGCCACGTACAACTCGCCGAGGGTCAAGCAGCCGACCACACACGTGTCGCCGTCGGGCAGAACGGCGAGGCGAGTCGCCTCGGCGAACTCCAGCGATACTGTCAGGACGTCCATCTGCCCAGGATCTCCCGACGTCGCGGCCGACTATCCCTTGTAGTCAGTGCCGGGACCGGATCGTACTCGCCGACCGAATGGCAGACTGTCGGCGGTCTCCACTGCTAGATCCAGTCGGGGCGGTAGTGCCGTTGGGAGCTGAACCAGATACCGGACAACCTCCAGCGCGCTGTTCCGTTCGCGCTACGGCGGGTCAGCCAGTGCCTGGAACTCCACGATCTACCTAGCAAGCCGCGACAACTACAAGAACTACATCCTACCCAGCCGACTGCATGCCGGCAGCCCCGAAGACGCCCTCGACTGCGCCTGCGGCCCCTACCTCAACGACCCCACCGCCTGGACCCAACCCCCGACGAACTAACGGCGAAGACCACTTAGTCACGCACCCCCGCCAAGCGATCTTGAGCGGGGGTGTGTTTTTTGCTGGTGGAGCCTAGGAGATTCGAACTCCTGACATCCTGCTTGCAAACGAAGTCGTACGGCGAAGCCTGGGTGGTCATCTCCTCGTCGGGCAGGCGTAGCCATACCGGGCCGGACGTGCCAGGGCAAGCCGTCATTCGCGTGTACATGTGTCCCGGTGAGCTTCCTCGCGCGCTGGTTGCCCTGCCCGCACATGGCGGCTTGCCCTGGTGCGGCTGGCCCGGGTCCCTTGTGGTGGCCGGCGGGGAGATGAGTGGCCTGGTCTTCTGTACGAAGAACGGCACGGCCTTGAGCGCCACGAATGTGCGGCGCGACTTCCGGAAGGTCGTGGCGAGCGCGGGCCTGGCCGGCCGCGAGTGGACGCCCCGCGAGCTGCGGCACAGCTTCGTGTCGCTGCTGTCGGACTCCGGCGTCCCGATCGAGGACATCTCGCGGCTGGTGGGCCACGCGAACACGGTGGTGACGGAGACGGTCTACCGGTTCCAGCTCCGGCCGGTGCTGCTGGAAGGAGCCGAGGCCATGGACGGCATTTTCCCTGCGCGGGAGGATGGATAGTCACTCAGTTGGTCACGCACCCCCACTAAGTGATCTTTAGTGGGGGTGCGTTTGCGCTGGTGGAGCCTAGGAGATTCGAACTCCTGACATCCTGCTTGCAAATCGGTCTGATCTTCGAGGACTACGGCCTCGACCTGCGCGACAGGCGGTCCACCAGTGACCGTGACTGACCCCTGTTGACCGCCCTTAATGGCACGCTAATGGCACGGCGATTATGCTTCCCCTCTGCGTCTTCCCGCAGCCCAACGAGGTACGGACCGCCAACGGTTTTACAGAAGATCGCCCGTTCCGGTTCGCTACAGCCCCTGACCTGGGGCGCGGCCAGACGACCGGGCGCCGCCTCCATAGATCGTTCCGCGCATATTCCGGATCATGGAAGACAAACCTGAGTCCCCACTGATACCAGTAGTACCTCGGAAGCGGACCGCAACCGCGCCAGGTCATCGGTGGCAGGGCGCCCGGGACTCGAAACGGAACCCATGGATGAATGGAAGACGATTCGATCAAGCTCCATGACTCCTGGCCCGCACCTACGGCGTCCGGGCGTGCGGTTAGAACGGTGGGTCCTCGCTAAACCCCTGCATCATCATGGTCGAGGGATCTCCCCACATGCGGGTGGATGACTCATCGAAGCACCAGTCGATGTGATGCCGGACCCAGGGGCCGGTCTCCGTCTTCTGTAGTCGGCGCAGCGCTGAATGAAGACAGGTCAGGCTGAATTGGCGGACAACGACGACGCCGTGTGAGCGGAGAACCGGGTCGTCATCATTCAGGAGCCCACCGGCCACGTCGACGAGGACGTCCTGCTGCAGAGCTTCACCTCTGAACTCCCCGGAATCCCAGGCCAGCCGGTACGCCGCCCGTCGACGCCGTTCGAGGTCATGACACATCACTTCCGGCAGCAGATCGGCGACGGTGAGCCTGCGCAGAATGCCGAGCGCCTTCAGGTCCGGTGGAGCGCACGACCTGGCGTGTCGCGCGATATCGTCCGCGATCACCTCAGCGTCGTCCAGCGGACGCCCGTGCCGGTGTCGTTGCCAGCGCAGCAGATCCCACAGCACAGCACGCACAGTAGGATGCGCGTCGGTGATCATGGCTTCGGTCAAAGCTGTCCAACTGCTTTCACTGACGGCCGGCAACTGAAGCAGTGATTGCCCAGCACGAGCCCGACGCTCTGATGACGGCTCATCGGTGAGCACGGCGACCAGCTCGGCTTCCTCCAGCGGAAGTCGCTCGCCGAACCAGCCGACGTCGTAACCCGCGACCGCCTCGTCCAGCCACCGCTCATACCAACTCAAGAAGTCGGCATCCTCGACTACGTACGGGCCGAGTGGTCCTTCATGGTCGAGGTTGAACAACCGTCCGCGCGCAGGCCCCGCCACGGTCAGCTGGGTGACGAGGGAACACCCGTGACCGGCGATCTCCAGCGTGCCTCGAAGGAAAGCGCGATCCGGACCCGGCGGATCCTCGTACCGCTCTTCCCAATCGTCGACGTAACGCGGACCGGGCAGGTACGGACTGGGCTGAGCCAGGTGCCCCGATCGGTGATGTGTACAGCATGAAGTGTTGAGACGGCTCAATTCGTAGCCTGGACCGGCGCCGCCGTCGCCCAACTCGGTGACGAACAACCGGTACTCCGTAGGGAGCGTCACCTCGTGCCGCTCCTCGAACTCGGTCACCACAGCCTCGGACAGCGGCGGCCCGAGCTCGAACCCATGCGCGTCCACACCGAAAGCATCCGGCAGAACGGGCATGGCACGCGCCGCAGCGAGTTTGTCGGCGATCCGACACAACCTGGCGTGATTGGCATTGGGCATCCGCTCAGTCTACGAACGGCTTCCATAAGCCCTCTCTAGCCTGCTCAACGCCACTCGGGGGTATCACTGTGAGTGTTCCCCTCTAGCCGTTTCGAACGCTCTCCGAATACGGTGATCAGCCGCGCTGCCCAGTGAGCCAGGGTGAGGAACGAACCCTGGATCGTCGATCGCCCCCGACCCGTATGGTGACCAGCCATTCCGTGGCGATCGTAAGGGCTGTATCTGTGCGGCGGCGTGGCAACCCCGGCCGGTGCGTTCGGTCGGTACGGCGGGGCCGGCGTGCGGTGCCCGGCCCGGTGTCCCGCCGCCGTCCCGGCGGACCGTCAGCATCCCCTCGGTGATCATCCCGATCCTCACCGAACACCTGGCGACGTACGTCGATGAAGCCGAAGACGCCTTCGTGTTCCTCGGCAAGCGCGGGGCGTTCCTGCGGGGGAGCAACTTCCGGCGTGAGACCAAGTGGGCTGACGCGCTCAAGGAGATGGGCGTGCAAGGGCTGCACTTTCACGATCTCCGGCATACCGGCAACACCCTGGCAGCCCAGTCAGGAGCGAGCCTCGCCGATCTCAAGGCGCGCATGGGACACGACAGCGACCGGGCCGCGCTCATCTACCAGCACGCCACCCGAGACGCGGATCAGAAGATCGCCGACGCGCTCTCAGCCCGCGTCAAGGCCGAGCGGAAGAAGGCGAAGAAGAAGCCCAAGAGGGGAGATGACGACGGCAGCGCGGGCGTACTGGTCCCCGCTGGCTAATGGCACGTTAATGGCACGAACACCCCGTCACATGATCAGTGGCGGGGTGTTTTCGCTGGTGGAGCCTAGGAGATTCGAACTCCTGACATCCTGCTTGCAAACGGGAGCCGACAACGAGCTGCAGAGGCATCCGCCCAGCTCAAAGGTGTGAGGGCGGACGTCAGCATGAGGTGCTGTGCGACCCCGTTGCTGTAATCCTCTGCTGTACAGCAACCCGCTTCGTCAGCGGTCCGCCTCTTCCGCGAGATGTTGGCGTCCCGGTCCAGCAGCTGACCTGCCGCTTCTCAGGCGGAGTGATCACCCTGTCCGACTGCTCGTGTGCCCTGGCCAGACGGTGGTGAACAGTCGTCGCTTTGCACATGGGATGCCGAATATTGTCAGATCGCCGCTGTGATAAGAGGTCTCGGGCAACTCGGACTACTCATTATCTACAATCCGCAGGGTCACTTTGGGTGAAAACCTACGACTGAGGATCTCGTTGTGACACTTACGCCATGCATCGAAATCTTCAGGATAGGTGTTGGTGCACACTCGGCGAGCCGTATCGGCCCATTCCCGCTCGGAAACCTCGTCAGTATGACGAGATTCACTTGCCTGATCGTTGACAGGAGCGGTAGCAGTGACAGCTGGATCCGCACTTCCCTTTCGAGAACCCAGCACGTCCCGTACGACTCCAAACACGTCTGTCGTTGCAGAGAGCGTGCCAGCTAGCACGCCCACGACAGTGAGCACGGCAAGTTGCTCCATGGTGATATGAAGACCTCCGCGAGCAGGCCGCCGATGGTGTCCTCTTGGCATAAGGCGATATTAGGGCACTACCGACCGAACCATTTGAGCACTTCATTACGAGTGAAGCGAAGAAGCGTGGTCGAGGACTGGCGCTGCTGCTCAACCGTGTGACGGCGTACGGGACGATCAGGCTGCGTGAGGCGGCGTTGCTGTACGTCCCTGCTGTACAGCAGACCACAGCAACCCGCGTATCCGGTGGCAAGCCGACCCGGAGCGCAGGGCCGCCAGGCCCGAGCACCGGAAGCGGCGCGGCAGCATGGTGTCCACTTTCCAGGTGGTTCACCCTTCCCATAGGGGCGCCCCGCTTGCGCTCGCTCGCAGGCGGCGGCTTCTTCTCCGGCCTGGAAAAGGTGTCGCTGGAGGGGCGGTAACAAGGAGTTGCCGGAGTTGCGGTTCTGCCGGCGTTCCAGCTTGGCCACCGCGCGCTCAGCCGCTCGACCGTCGCCTCCGCCGCGCGATCGTCTGCCGCGGCTCCTCGATTGTGTTCATCTGCCGGACCACCAGCGCGGCCAGCTCGTCATACGACGGGCGGCGGCGGTCCGGGGTCTTCGACACCTGAAGCTCATCCCACCCTGCTGGCAGTCCTCACGACGCCGAGATCATGAACTGCTGCATGCTTACTCGCACAAAGTTCACCATCACTCCTCTATACCAACATCCGAGCATAGCCCACAACCCTCGGCAGACGGATCTGCTAGCACCGTCCACGCCAGTAATTGTCGTAATCTGCTACGTTCGACAGAGGTCATGGATGTTCTACCTAGCGCTACGCGTAATGTGTCGATAGCCTGCTGCGACCTGGCTACACTCACCAGATATGATGAAATAACCATACTATCCGCCGTCGTTAGTGACATGTCCGTCAGTAGACGCATCCATATGTCAGTCGCATGCGAGATTGCCCCGGTCTCTGCAAGCACCAGGGACAAATGCATCTGTGTGCTGGATGGTATGGTTTCAAGAGGTACGAGTCTGACTAGTTGATCAATGATAGAGGGCCCGCCGAAGGCGGCATTAGCCAACAGATCTGGCCGAGGGGCTCGTTCAGACTTGCGCACAAGTTCAAGGACGTCATTTATCAGACGGTGCGCGAGGTCCCGCTGCCCCCCACGCGCCAGCGCTGCAGCACATGCCGCGACCCGTTCCGGCGACGATGACTGACGCTCGATGACCGGAAGAATGTCTGCAGCTGCATCCGCTCCTCCTGACGTGCAGTAGATATCTGTCGCTCGTACCACATCAAAATCGTCTGTTTCACTCAATACTTCTGTAAGCAACTGAAGGGCAAGGGACGCATGACCCAAGTCAGCTATTACCTCAATCACTTCTAAGCGCATACCGCTATCAGGTAACTTTTGTTCACGCTCCTTCACCGCACGCCAAACGTCAACGATGGCGTCGGCACCAACTGCCGAGATCCAGGCCCTGGCTGCGACCGCAGTATCCGTGCTATCTGCTCCAGGATCTGCAAGGGTAGCTTTAGCGTGAGTTGCCGCATTGTCCATGCTTCCCTGTTCAGCAAAAGCAGACGCAATTAGAGAGCGAGCCCAAGGGTCAATATGAGATCGGGCGTCAAGGCTAGCTGATACCTGATCTACAGCTGCCGATCCGCCTGCTTGAAGCCATGCCTTCACGGCGGCACCTAAAGCAGTGTCAGTACAAGACTTGTCGGCAATGAGCTCCCGCGATAATTCTACAGCCATATCTGTACACCCAGCCTCAGCAAGTCCAGATACGAGTGCTTGTCGATACTGATGTTCTTTTTGGTATTCATGACTGGCAACGAGCTGACGAATCACCTCCTGGCCATCCTGGGCAATAGCGATGCCTAAAGCAATTTTTAGATCGTAACGCGATGCGTTTTCATCCACCAAGACAGCCTTAGCAAGTTCTAATGCTATATCACCTGCACCGACCCTAGCCAATTCCTCAGCGGCCTGAACTTTCGTTGCGGTATTGCATTGTGCATCTCTACCAACTTTCAGCAAGATTGAGCGAACGGCGTCAGCTGATTCCGGAGAGAGCTCGCGCAACCCTAGAGCTATTTTGAGGCGTTGTTCGCATTTGGATGTTTCGTTGAGCAACCCTTCTAGCCATTGTACAGCCTTTTTCGTGTCCGAAATGAAACCGTAAGCTATCGCAGCCCCCACCCGCGTGTCAGGCGGTAGTTCGCGTCTGGCGACAAGCGAAGCTAACCTATCCGCCGCATACTGATGTCCTGTCAACTTACCTAGAACTGAAAAAACTTGCTCGCTGGATTGAAATTGATATGTGCGACGCAGGTAATAGGACGAATGATAACTTGACGCTGACATGAGTGTTCTATCTAAGCTTGCCCCCAACGCGAGGTCGATCAGGCGGTTGACAACCACTTCCGAATTTGCGCCATCTACCGCAACACCCTCTCCAAGAAGGTGCCCAGCGAAGATCAGACGCTCAGCGTCTCCTTCAATGAGATGACGCAGTACGAGTCCTATGTCATGCACAGGAGCACGACTCCACAATCCTATCGTGAATAGAACAAAATTACGCTGTGCCTCTTTGAGGCCTAGATTGATCCATTTTTCGATATCTGGGAAATCTGCACCAATATCGTGGGAGTGAGCGCGAGCGGCAAGAAACTCAGCAAAAGAATGGTGCAAAAAACGGATTCCGTCGCCTTCAAAAACGAAGACGCCGGTGTCAATTAGGAATTGTCGAACATCGTGGTGCCATCCCGTGGGCAACAGCCGCTCGGCGGCCGCATTGGTCTCTATCCATTCAAGCGCCAGCTTGAGTAATGGGCTTTTACTTGCTAGTCGCTCCTTAGCGAGATAGTCAACTAAGCTGGCCCGCTCTCGGTGCAGCCAATGCGCAAAGCTTAGCCTTCTCGTATTCGCCGTAGCAGAACGATCGAATTCTACAAGGGACCGCCTGCCACTTGCTTCATCTGTGACAAGATATCCGTATAGTCGGTCGTATAGGTCAATACGACCAGAAGGCAGAGGTCGGTTTGGTTCTCGGGTTTGTGCAACGGCTGCAATTGTGGCTAGCAAAGGATTGCGTACAAGTTCCCGAAGTCGCGCGTCCTCAATCTGCCGCAAGAAGCGGCGTTGCTGCTCCGCGTGCGTACTACTATCCTGAGCTTTGAACCATGACTCCGCGAATAGCCGCAACTCGTTTTGGCCGAATGGCTCAATTCGATAGCTCCCCCAGTGGACTCCGCTTAGTGGTGCAAGCTCTTCCCCGGGCAATGGACGCGTCGTTATTACGAATCGGTAGTCACCACCAGCCTTAGCATGCTGGCCGATTGCTCGTATTATCGACATTCTTGCACTTCGGTCGAGAATTTCGTCCAGTCCATCGATGAAGATCATCCAACGTGCGCCTTGAGTCTTACCAGCAAAAAGTCTTGCCGGTAGATCGTCCACTAGAGCGAGTCCGAGAGCACGGTGAGCTGCTGTCGCCAGAACCGCACTCCAGGTTCCCTCTCCCGTTAGGGACCACGCGGATATCCTCAACGGCACAACTGGTTCATTTACCGGAGGGTCCGAACATACTTCTTTTCGTAACCAAATACGCGACAGACGTAGTGTCAAATGTTGACTTAACGTGGACTTCCCTGCGCCCGGTTCTCCAGTTATCAATAGATGCTCATGGCGGTCCAAGGCATCTCGTATTGCTATGGACGAATCGCCCGACTGATTGTGAGCACGTATACGTTCGTCTACCCCTTCTGCTCGCGCATCATCCCGTTCACGATCTGTACTGAGTCGCGGTTTATCTTGACGCACAGCTTGTCGTACATAGATCGTCGACAGTGGGGGAGTATTGACACCCAGTAGTTCATAGGGAAGTTGTTCAACTGCCTGACTCTGTGGATCGAGAAGATTGTCTAGCGCAAGTTCAGGAAGTGGTATTTCGGCCCAGGATCTCAGTCGTGGCAACTCTTCTTCTCGACGCGTCGCGACATTGCGGTCTTTGGCATACTTTGCCCTCATCCAAATGGCCATTGCCGAATCAGGATCCTGCTTCAGCGCGGCGGCCAGTGTCCTCATCGCCTCATGAGTGAGAAAGCGTGTCCCATGGTAGACACCGTACATTTGATTCTTCTCAAACGGCTGACGCTGCACGAAAGCGTTGACGGATTCGTAGCCAGCATCAGCTAGCGACTGGCGGAACCAGGTTGCCAGTTCCACCAGTTCGGGATGGGCCTGCTGCTCGCCCTTCGCGGGCCGACCTGCTGCCGCCATGCACGACTCCAGCCGATTTCTACCTATTTCCAGATAGTAGAGGGAAATCCGGCGCTTGGCACACGCTTGGTGCCAAGCCAGCGGAGACAGGCTCCCTGGTAAGGAGGAAGGTAGGTAGTTGTGCCCTTCGAACTTGCTTCGCTCTCTCCGTTCGTGCAGGTAGTCATAGTGCTCGCGCTGCCGGTCCTGTCTGTGATCAAACTGTGGATCAACTACCGCAAGGTGGCCGTGGTGCAAGAGTTGCGTACTCGACGTTTAGCGACGGCGCTACGAGGAGTCGACTCGGCTCATCGGGCAGAAGTAGCACGCGCATACTCGCAAGGTGAGTGCCATAGCGCGGGGTGCAACTGCCCCGCTTTGGCCTCTCCTACAGGGCAGATCCGATAGGCCAAAGCCGAGGGCGGTGCTGGTCGCGACCGGCCGAAGAGCCGCAGCGCGGCCAGCGACCGCCCCACGGGTGGCAGGCCGCCGCAGGCGGGCTGCCCTTGAAGACGTAGAGAAAGTTCTCATCCAGGCAGTGCTGCTACCAAAATGATCTTGATGAGTTTAGCGCACCTGGCCCTGGAGCAGTGCCTGCCACAGGGCGTTACCGTCTCGGATGAGCATGCGGTGGGTCTCGAAGACCTCGTCGGCGGCCCAGTCGGTGCGGCGTAGGTAGGACTGCCCGCCTGCGGCGCACAGCTCGTGGATGACGTCCTGGCAGTGGCAGGTCCAGGCGAGTGTCCGCCGTCGTGACTCCTTGTACGCCTTGAACCAGGTCAACCGCTTGTGGTTCGGCTCCGGCTCGGGAAGATGTGGGGATAGGCAGTCGCTCATGTGGTCTGGGCGAGTGGGATGAGTGCCCATACAGTGCGTCCGGCTTCGTCGCCGTGGACGCCCCACCGTGTTGCCAGGCTGTCCACCAGGTGCAGGCCTCGGCCGCTCTGGTCCGTGTTGTCGGCCTGGCGTAGGTGTGGGGTGGAGGGGCCGCCTTCGTCGTGGACGGCGACGATCAGCAGGGCTGTGCCTGCGTGGAGGGTTACGCCGAATCGGCCGGCGGTCTGGCCGCTGCGGGTGTGGCGGATGGCGTTGGTGGCGAGTTCGGAGATGACGAGTTCGGCGGTGTAGGTCTCGGGGCGGTCGCCGAGGTAGCCGGCGACGAACCGGCGTGCTGCGCTGATCTGGGCCTTGGTGCCGGGGAAGTTGCGACACCAGCGGTGGATTTCTTGGCCGCTGTTCAGCGTCAGAGACATCGCCGTTTCCTTGCGTTCATGCAGGTCAACGCCCTGCGATCCGCTATCAATACTTAAAGTACTAGTGCTATACTTCAAGTACAAGCGACTTGATGTACTTGCGCCGCACAATAAGTACTGGTCGAGTGAAGACATTCCGACCCCAGCCCGTCACGGCGACCCAGGAGGCGCGCATGTTCGGACTAATGGTGCGATTCACCTGCAAGGACGAGGAGAGCGCGGCGGCGTTCGACACCCTCGTCGGTGAGACAATCGAGGCGATCCGCCAGCACGAGCCGGGAAGCATCGTGTACGCCTCACACCGGGTGGACGGTCAGCCGCTCCAGCGGATCTTCTACGAGCTGTACCGGGACCGCGACGCCTTCGACGCCCACGAGCAGACCGAGCACACCAGGCACTTCCTGGCGGCTCGCGAAGAGCTGCTGGCCTCGGTCGAGGTCGATTGGCTGGATCTGCTGAGCGGGAAGGGCACGACGTCGTGAGCATGGAGTATCAGCGGGCGCTCGGACGGCGCATCGCCCAGGAACGCAAACGACGCGGCTTGTCGCAGGTGGAGCTGGCGCGGCTGGTGGACCGGTCGGTCGCATGGATCTCGCAGGTAGAGCGGGGCGTGCGCAAGGTCGATCGCATGTCCGTGCTGGAGAAGGTCGCTGAGACTCTGGACGTGCCGCTGTCGGAGCTGGCCGCTGAGGCGCCGGTGGTGGCGGCCACGACCGAGGAGGTGCCGGGGACGGCCGGGTTGCGGCTGGTGCTGTCCGGGGCGCACTCGTTGTACGCCATGTTGCACGCCACACCGGTGCCACCGACCGACCAGCTCAAGCCACGCGTGGACCACGCCTGGGAGCTGACGCATGAGAGCCGCTACGTCGAGCTGACGGAGCTGCTGCGTGGGCTCGTCCCGACGCTGGAGAACGCGGTGCGGTCCGCGCCTGCTGAGCGGCAGGCCGAGTTGTTCGAGCTGCTGGCAGTCACCTACCAAGCGTGTTCGGCGTCGCTGGCCAAGCTGGGTGAGCCGGAGGCGGCGTGGATCGCGGCCGATCGGGCCATCAGCGCGGCCGAGCGGGCCGGCAACCCCTTGATGATGGCGGCCGGGGCGTTCCGGCTGGGGTTCGTGTTCCTGGGGGCGCGTCATTTCGACCAGGTGGAGGAGACTGCTCGGACCGCTGCCGAGGCGCTGTGGTTCCTGACCGATCAGGGCAACGTGGAAGCGATGTCGTTGTGGGGTGGACTGACCTTGCAGCGGGCGGTGGCGGCCTCGCGGCTGAACCAGGCCGATGTCGCCTACGAGCACCTCTCGCGAGCCCGCGAGATGGCCACGCGGGTCGGTGAGGGACGCAACGACTACAACACCGAGTTCGGGCCGGCCAACGTGGCGCTGCATGAGGTGGCGGTGGCCGTGGAGGTGGGTGACGCCGGGCACGCGTTGCGGGTCGGAACCGCGGTGGACGCCTCGACGTTGTCGGCCGAACGACGGGCGCGGCTGGCTGTCGATCTCGCGCGGGCGCATGCGCAGCGTCGCCAGGTGGACGAAGCGGTGGCGCGGCTGCTGGAGGCCGAGAACGTCACGCCGGAGCAGATTCGCAACCACCGGGTCGTACGGCAACTCGTCTCTGACCTGGTGTCCATGCAGGATCCGGCGTCCTCTGAGCTGCGGGAGCTGGCCGAGCGAGTGGGCGCGTAGAAAAAGTACGTGTCCACGTACTCTAAGTACTAGCGATTACTCTCAGTATCAGGTAGCGTTCGTGTTGTAGCTGGAACTCTCCGTAGTCGGAGGGTGGCAGCCCAGCACGAACGCTCTTCGCGTTTAAGGGGTGGATCAAGGGGGTCCGCTCACCAAAGGCGGAGAGAGGGCCACACATGAAAGTGGCCTGAGCGGGAGACCCGCCCAGGCCGGATGCGATAAGCACCCTAGTTGGCGCTTCGATGCTATCGCCTCCGAGCTGACGGCACGGCCTCCCTCGTCCTGAAACGCCTGATCAACAGGCCGACGAGAGGTCATACAGCCATGCGTACCGTCCCCATCCCTGTGGACGTCAGCAAGCTCACCATCACCTGCGTGAAGGCCCCGCGCCCTCGCGTGCTCAACAAGGACACCGGCGAGATCAAGACCGACAAGCACGGCAACACGGTCTACGAGGTCACCGTCTCCGTGGAGGACGAGTTCGGCCGCATCGAACTCGTCAAGATCGGCATCACCGGCGAACCGCCCATCAAGGCCGGCGACGCCGTCAACGCGGTCGGACTGCTCGGCTACGTCTGGGAGATCGCCGGACGGTGGGGCATCTCCTACCGCGCGACCGCCCTGCTCCCGCTGCAGGAGGCCGCCGATGTCTGACCAGCTCTACGCGGTGCTCGCAGTCCTGGCCGCCTCGGCGGCCGGGCTGTGGGCCTGGCGCCGCTGGCACTACCGCTCCTTCTGGCTCGTCATCGGCTTCCCGATCACGGCCATCACCATCCGGGCGTCCTGGCGCAAGGTCGCTCTCGGCTGCAACCTCACCAAGAAGCGGCAACGCTTCTGGTTCACCACCGTCCCCGGACTGGTCGCCTCCACCGGCGTCGTCCGCGTCCGGCGCAAGTGGCAACGCATCGCCGTGGACACCAAACCGTTCATGTGGCTGCCCCTGCCGACCCGGCACGGCTGGCGGGTCACCCTGCACACCCTGGAAGGCCAGATCCCAGCCGACTACGCCGAGGCCGCCGAACGCCTCGCCCACTCCTGGGGCGTGCACGCCGTGCGCGTCTCCTCCGACAAGCCCGGCCGGGTACGCCTCGCCGCCACCGTCCGTGACCCGCTGGTCAAGGTCGATGAACTGCCACCTTCCACCGAACTGCTCAAGATCACGGTGGGACGCCTGGAGACCGGCACGCCGTGGGTCATCGACTTCCGGACCGTGCCGCACTGGATCAACGCGGGCGCGACGCAGTCCGGCAAGTCCAACCTGGCCAACGCGCTCATTGTCGGCCTGGCGCCGCAACCGGTCGCCCTGGTCGGCTTCGACCTCAAGGGCGGCGTCGAGTTCACCCCGTACACGCCGCGACTGTCCGCGCTGGCCACCACTCGCGCCGAGTGCGGCGGGCTGCTGGATGACCTGGTGGCACTCATGACCGACCGGATGGGCGTGTGCCGGATGGCCGGCGCACGCAACATCTGGCAGCTCCCGCCGCACCTGCGGCCGGTGCCGATCGTCGTCCTGGTGGACGAGCTGGCCGAGCTGTACCTGATGGCCGACAAGTCGGAGAAAGACGAGATCGCCAAGACCTCGACAGCGCTGCTGCGGATCGCGCAGCTCGGCCGGGCGTTCGGCATCTACCTGTTCTGCTGCGGACAGCGCATCGGCTCCGACCTCGGCCCCGGCGTCACCGCGCTGCGCGCCCAGTGCTCCGGCCGGATCTGCCACCGGGTCAACGATCCCGAAACCGCCACCATGACCCTCGGCGACCTCGACCCGGCCGCGCTCGACTCCGCCCGCGCCATCGCCGCCGAGACACCCGGCGTCGCTGTCATCGCCAACCAGGACGGCCAGTGGTACCGCGCCCGCTCCTTCTACGTCAGCGAACAAACCGCTGAACGCGCCGCACAGACCTACGCGCACCTGGCACCGCCTTGGGCCGAGGTGATGACAGCTCAACCCGTGCCAACGCCCGACCAGCAGACCGCCTGACCCGGTCCGCTGCCAGGAGGAGTTGAGATGCGCCGCATCACCGCCCGGCTCCTCGACACCGGCCCCGTCCTCGTCCTGGCGCTCATCGCGGGAGCAGGCTCGTTCACCCACATCCGCGACACCGCCAGCGAACACGGACAGACCGGCTGGATGTCCTGGGCCATCGCCATCTGCATCGACCTGACCTGCGTCATGGCCGCCCGCGAACGCCAACGCGACAAGAAGACCCACCGGACCCGGCGCGGCCCAATCTCCTGGCCCGTCCTCGTCCTGACCGGAGGAATCATCCTGTCCCTGGCCGCCAACCTCGCCCAAGCCACACCAACCGTCTGGGGCTGGATCACCGCCGCCACCCCGGCCGGCGCCTTCCTCGTCGCGGTCTCCATGCTCGAACGCCGCTCCGGCTCCGCACAGGACGTCTCACAGACGTCCTCAACAAGCGCACAGACGTCCCAAGTGACCACCGAGAGGTCCCGCCCCGTCCCGAACGAGGACCAGCCGGCCTTGGCCCCGGCTCACGAACCCGATCGTCAGCACGACGTTCCCGCACCTGATCCGGCCCTGGTCGACTACGCCCGCCGCGTCGCCGACGAACACCTCGCCAAGCACGGCAGGCCAGTCACGGCGGACCTCATCCGCACCCGCTTGGGCGTGTCAGACCAGCTCGCCACCGACCTGCTCCGCACCCTGCGCACCGCTCCGGAAGCCAACTGAGGAGGGTGCCATGAACGCTCGACGTCAGCCGCACGAAGGACTACCGGCATGAACGATGTCACGGGCCACTACGGCTGCTGTACCTGCAACACCACCGGTATCTACGACGACCAGACCTGCGCCGACTGCCACGGCAGCGGCATCGACAACCACGGCGCATAGCCGCCGTAGCGCCCCCCGCCTGGCCACACATCCGCCAAGATCCGCGCCAGGCCGGGGGCCAT
>NZ_BAAAMU010000102.1:0-36360 GCF_039529435.1 Nonomuraea maheshkhaliensis | reverse complement strand
CGCCGGCCCGCCGGCCGCCGTGCACGGCCCAGGCCAGCACGGGACCGGCCACCCAGGTCGCGGGCACGGGCAGGGTGCCGGC
This sequence comes from Nonomuraea maheshkhaliensis, assembly GCF_039529435.1. NCBI lineage: Bacteria > Bacillati > Actinomycetota > Actinomycetes > Streptosporangiales > Streptosporangiaceae > Nonomuraea > Nonomuraea maheshkhaliensis. The sequence continues at coordinate 36,278 of NZ_BAAAMU010000102.1, read as the reverse complement.
CTCGCCCTGGCCCGCGCCCTGCACGTACGGGCTGGCCAGCAGGCACGCCACCGTCACGACCAGGTCGGCGGCGAGCAGCGGCCACCGGCGCAGCGCCGCGCGGGAGTAGGCGAACGTGGCGCCCGCGGTCCACAGCGCCATCGCGCCGACGACCAGCCAGCCGAGCACCGGCCGCTCGTAGCCGCCGTGCTGGGCCATGAGGACCGCCGCGTACGCCAGCGAGGCGACGCGGAAGACGGCGATCGCCCGCCAGAACGGGCCCTCGATAGCCATGAGACTCTCTCACGTTTTCCGACTCACGGAGTTGACAGATAGTTTCGGTATCCATGCGAATAGGACAAGCCGGATGGCAGAATCCGGGGACCCCTAATGCAAGGAACCGATAGATGACCTCCGCCGTGAATCATTTCACCTATGGGTTGCTCACGCCGTTGCTCGCCTACGTCATGTCCTGCATCGGCTCGATGCTCGGGCTGCGGCTCACCGCGCAGGCGCACGCCTCGCGCGGCGGCGCCCGCGTGCGCTGGCTGCTGGGGGCGGCCGTCTCCATCGGGGGCACCGGCATCTGGGTCATGCACTTCATCGCGATGATGGGCTTCCAGGTGGAGGGCATCCAGATCAAGTACGACGTCTGGCTCACCGCGGCCTCGGCGGTGGTGGCCATCGTGGTCGTCGGCACCGGTCTGTTCCTGGTCTCCTACGGGCGCGGGCGCGCCCTCGCGCTGCTCGGCGGGGGCCTGCTCACGGGGCTCGGCGTGGCCTCCATGCACTACCTCGGCATGTACGCCATGAACATGTCCGCCCACGTCTCCTACGACCGCCTCACCGTGGGCCTGTCCGTGGCCATCGCCGTCGTGGCCGCCACGGTCGCGCTCTGGTTCACCCTCCGCGTCAAGCGGCCCATCTGGATCACCGGCGCCGCCCTCGTCATGGGCCTGGCGGTGGCCGGCATGCACTACACCGGCATGTACGCCATGCACGTCTCCGTCGACACCGAGACCACCCCCGTCTCCGGCGCCGACGCGCTCGACTTCCTGGTCCCGCTCATGACCGTGATCAGCCTGATCACCCTGACCATGCTGCTCATGGTGATCCTGTCGCCCTCGGAGGAGGAACTGCACGAGGACGCCGAGCTCGTGGCCAAGCTCGAACTGCGCCGCCGCACCGCCCAGCAGCAGCAGCTCACCTACCCCGCCCCGGTGGTGCCGCACCAGCAGCCGATGCAGGCCAGACGAAGGTAGTTGCGCGCGCGACGACTCCCTGTTCATACTCCCTTATCGGTGCGTAAGGGATGGGTGGGGGGCATGTCGCCGGTCGATCATTTCTCTTTCGGGCTGCTGACGCCCGTGCTCGCGTACGTCATGTCCAGCGTGGGGTCGATGCTCGGCCTCCTGCTGACCTCGCGCGCGCGGCTGATGGGCGGCCGCGAGGCCAAGTTCTGGCTGGTCGGCGCCGCGTTCGCGATCGGCGGCACCGGAATCTGGACGATGCACTTCATCGCCATGCTCGGCTTCTCCGTGCACGGCTCGGTGATCCGGTACGACGTGCCGCTCACGGCCGCCTCGGCGGTCATCGCCGTCGTCGTGGTGGGCATGGGGCTCTTCCTGGCCTCCCACGGCGCCACTCGGGGAGCCGCCCGCGGGAGCGAAGGGACTGGCTACCTGCTCGGCGGCGGCGTCCTGACCGGCCTCGGCGTGGCCGGCATGCACTACCTCGGCATGGCCGCGATGAACATGTCCGGCCTGGTCTCCTACGACCCGCTGATCGTCACGCTGTCGGTGCTGATCGCCATCGCGGCGGCCACGGTGGCGCTGTGGTTCACGCTGCGGGTCAGCGGCGCGCTGCGGATCGGCGGGGCGGCGCTGGTCATGGGCGTGGCCGTCTCGGGCATGCACTACACCGGGATGTACTCGATGTCGGTCTCCGCGCACACGGAGATGATGCCGGTCGCGGGCGCCCAGGCCGTCGACTTCCTGCTGCCGCTCATCGTGGGCATCAGCCTGATCACGGTCGGCCTGCTGCTCACCGTGATCCTGTCGCCGTCGGAGAAGGAGCTGCGCAGCGAGCAGGAGTACCGGCGGCGGCTGCACGCGCGCGACGACGAGGGCGCGCCGGAGGTGGATCTCTTCGGCACGCCCCGCGCTTGAGCTATGTGCTGGGTACGGCTTGCGACGCGTAGTGGGCCGCCGACTCGCTGCGGCGCAAGCCGTACCCCTTGGGGGTTGTAGCGGTAACCCCGCTGCCCCAGAAGGTACGGCCGCCCGCTTTCACCTCACTTACAACCGGCCGGAGAACGGCTAACCGAAGAAGACCTCCGCCTCGGAGTAGCGCGAGACGGGAACGGTCTTGAGCTCGGCCGTGGCCTCGTCGAGCCCGACCCGGACGATGTCGGTGCCGCGCAGCGCGACCATCTTGCCGTAGTCGCCCTCGTGGGCCGCGTCGATGGCCTGGAGGCCGAACCTAGTGGCCAGCACCCGGTCGTAGGCCGTGGGGGTGCCGCCGCGCTGGATGTGGCCGAGCACCGTGGTGCGGGCCTCCTTGCCGGTGCGCTTCTCGATCTCCTTGGCCAGCACCTCGCCGATGCCGCCGAGGCGTACGTGACCGAAGGCGTCGAGCGTGCCGGCCTGCAGCTCCATCTGGCCCTCGATCGGATGGGCGCCCTCGGCGACCACGATGATGGGCGAGTAACGGGTGCGGAAGCGGGACTCGACGTATTCGCAGACGCGGTCGATGTCGAACGGCTTCTCGGGGATGAGGATGACGTTCGCGCCGCCGGCCATGCCCGCGTGCAGGGCGATCCAGCCCGCGTGGCGGCCCATGACCTCGCAGATGAGCGCCCGGTGGTGGGACTCGGCGGTGGTGTGGAGCCGGTCGATGGCCTCCATCGCGATGTTGACCGCGGTGTCGAAGCCGAAGGTGTAGTCGGTGCCCGACAGGTCGTTGTCGATGGTCTTGGGCACGCCCACGACGTTGACGTCGCGGTCGTAGAGCTGTTTGGCGACGCCCAGGGTGTCTTCCCCGCCGATGGCGATCAGCGCGTCGACACCGGTCGAGGCGAGGTTCTCCTTGATCCGGTCGACCCCGCCCTCGATCTTGATCGGGTTGGTCCTGGAGGAGCCCAGGATGGTTCCTCCACGTGGCAGGATGCCGCGGACCGAGCCGATGTCCAGCGGCATCGTGTCGCCTTCCAAGGGGCCGCGCCAGCCGTCGCGGAAGCCGACGAACTCGTGGCCGTAGACACTCACCCCCTTACGCACCACTGCCCTGATCACGGCGTTCAGGCCGGGGCAGTCGCCGCCTCCGGTGAGCACTCCAATACGCATGGCGGGTTCCTCCCGATAGGGGGTCACGAACCAGAGCTTCATGTCAGACTCGCATTGTGCCCGCCCTCACACGCAGTGGTCTAGACCAAACGCCAGAGCCCGTGGCTAAACCCTGATTTGGCGGAGATTTCGTGCACGTGTCGGCCACCGACACCCCGGACAGCAGGGGTTATAGCCCTCGTTCTCCCCGAAAACGGGCAGGCTTTCCGGCCGGGCCCGCGGCGAAGCGGGTGAGCACGTTGGTCGTCGCGCGCCGGGTGAAGGCGGCGGCCGCCTCGGTGACGCCGTGGCCGCAGCGCCGGCCGCGCAGCGCGCACACCCAGCGCATCGTACCGGAGGCGAAGACCCCCGCCCCGCTCGGCGCCGTGTAGTACGTGCTGTGCGCGACGCTCGCCCGGCCGCCGCACGAGAACGGCGACTCGGCCAGCACCTGGACGTCACGCGGCGAGCCCCGCGAGACCCGGTCGGTCTCCACGCCCACCATCCCGGGAAAGCTGCGCCCCCTGGTCCCGGCGAAGATCCAGTGGCCCGGCCTGGTGACCCGGTAGGCGCCCTCGGCCGGGAAGCAGTCGTACATCTGCCCCACCAGCGCGCTCTCCGGCTTCGACTCGCGCCACAGGCGGCAGACGTCCTCCTTGTCGCAGACGACCTTCCTGCCGTCCATGGCGATGCGCCAGTAGACGGCGTTGGCGCCGAGGAAGGCGAGGTTCGTGCCGTGGTCCCTGGCCCTGGTGACCACCTGGCGCATGGCCGGCGACCAGTACTCGTCGTGGCCCAGCGACACCACCGCGCGGGCCCCGTCGAGCGCGCCCGGTTCGAGGTCGAGGCTCGTCAGGTACGCCAGCGGCACGCCGCTCGCCTCGGCCACGGCCAGGGCCTCCTTCTCGAAGTCGAGGAAGAGCCTGGCGCCGGTGCCGTCGTAGGGGCGGTCGAAGGTGACGGCGCGGGAGCGGTCCGCGTACCCGGAGGGGCCCGTGTAGAGGCTGCGCCCGCCCCACAGGTTGTACGCCTGCCAGGTGGTGACCGCGTTCACGATCACCACCCGCCCGGCGGTGGAGGCCGAGCGCACGGTGATCGGGACGTAGCGCTGGGCGCCGGTGGAGGCGTCGAGCCGGATGAGGTACGCCCCCTCGGCCCAGCCCGTGGTGTCCACGGTCAGCGACGGGGTCCAGTGGGCGGCGCTCACCGTGCCGCGTACGAGCCGCATCGGCGCCTGCCGCGTCCCCTCGACCCGCTCCGACTGCCACACCTTGGCCGGGTTCGCCCCCATGCGGAAGGCGCTGGCCGTGAAGCGCGGCGCGGTCGTGGAGACGCGCAGGCCGAACCGCTCTCCCGGCAGGACGCTCACCCGGTCGGCGTACCCCTCGATCTCGTGCTCGGCGCCGGACCGGGTGATCCGCCACGACTCCTGCACGTCCGGCCGGTCCGGCTCGGCGGCCGGCGCCGCCCTCGGGAGCGGCGGGGCGGCGGGCGGCGGCTCGCCGCAGGAGGCGACCAGGAGGACCAGGGCGAGAAAGATCTTGCGCACGAGGCCATGGTCGCCTCCCTCCGGTGCCGGGAGCTCCGCATTGGCGAAGTGATTACCGGATCAGCACGCAGGCCGGACTCTCCACCTCGTACCTCTCTCCCGAGGGCTCGGGGACGCCGTCGCGCAGCGTGAAGATCGTGACCTCGCGCGAGTTCTGGTTGGCCACGTACAGGCGGTCCCCGTCGATCGCGAAGTGCCTGGGCCAGTCGCCGCCCGAGGGCACCTCGGCGACCGGCGACAGGTCGGCGGCGCGCAGCACCGCGATCGTGTTCGGGCCGCGGTTGGCGACGTAGACGAGGTCGCCGTCGAGCTGCAGGTGGGAGGGGGCGTTGTCGCCCTCGTGGCGGGAGGCGGGCACGGTCGTGCGGCGCTCGCCGTCGATCAGGGTGACGGTGCCGTCGAGCTCGCCCGCCACGTAGAGTCGCGAGCCGGAGAAGGCGTAGTGGCGCGGCCCCGTGCCGGGCGGCAGGGTGATCGGCTCCAGCGCGGTGCCGTCGTAGCGGTAGCGGCGGATCTCGTCGGTGCCGAGGTCGGAGACGTGCACGACTCCGTCATGGAAGACGGCCTGGTGGGCGTGCGGGCCCTCCTGGCGGCCCTTGTCGGGGCCCGAGCCCTCGTGGCGCAGCACGATCGGCTCGCCCGCGAACGCGCCCCGCTCGTCGAGGCGGTAGAGGGTGGCGGTGCCGTCGCCGTAGTTGGCCACCGCGAGCAGGCCGCCCTCGGGCGCCACGGCGACGTGGCAGGGGTAGGAGCCCTCGCTGGGGCGCTCGTCGAGGGGGCCGAGGTCGCTCCCGTCGGCCTGGAAGGCGGTGAGCCAGCCGCGTTCGAGCTCGCCCACGGCGTACAGGACGGGCTGGGAGGGATGGGCGGCCAGGAACGACGGTGACGTCACCCTGGTGAGCCCGCCGCCGACCGTGACGATGCCCGGGCCGTATCCGCCTATGCGCACGTACTTCACAGCGGGGATCCTCCTATGGTTGACTGTGGCAATGAGTTCGTTGACGGAAGCAAGGGTCTCTGAGGTGAGAGCCTTCAACCGGTTCTATACGAAGGTGATCGGCGCGCTCCAGGCCGGGATGCTCGACTCGCCGTATTCGCTCACCGAGGCCAGGGTGCTGTTCGAGCTCGCGCAGACCGAGCGGATGGAGACCGGCGAGCTGCGCGGCCTGCTCGGTCTCGACGCCGGCTACCTCAGCCGCATCCTGACCCGCTTCGAGGCCGACGGGCTGATCACCCGCGAGCGCTCAGCCGCCGACGCGCGCAAGCAGCTCGTCCGGCTCACCCGGTCCGGCGACGAGGTCTTCGCCGGGCTCGACGCCCGCTCCGCCGAGGCGATCGGCCGGCTGATGGCCGGCCTTGCCGAGGCCGACCAGGAGCGGCTGGTGTCGAGCATGGCTTCGATCAGGTCCCTGCTGAGCGAGGCGGAGCGGGAACGCGAGCCGTACGTGATCAGGCCGCCGCGCCCGGGCGACCTCGGCTGGGTCGTGGAGCGACACGGGGCGCTCTACAGCTCCGAGTACGGCTGGGGCATCGAGTTCGAGCAGCTCGTCGCCAGGATCGTCGGCGAGCTCGATCTCACCCGCGACACCGGCTGGATCGCCGAGTCCGGCGGCCGACGGGTCGGGTGCGTCTTCTACGTGCGCCAGGACGAGACCACCGCCAAGCTGCGCATGCTGCTGGTCGAGCCGTCCGCGCGGGGCCTGGGCCTGGGGCGGCGGCTCGTGGAGGAGTGTTTGCGGCACGCGCGGGCCGAGGGCTGCAAGCGGATCGTGCTGTGGACCCGCGACAGCCTGGTGAGCGCGCGGCGCATCTATCAGGCGGCGGGGTTCGAGCTGGAGTCGCAGGAGGAGGGGGTGGAGAACGGGGTGCCGGTCAACGAGCAGATGTGGTCACTCGACCTCCACCCCACCGCCTGAATCGGGTCGCGTCACGCGCGCAACGCGCCCGCCACCGGCTGACCCGCCTCGCGTCAGGCGTGCAAGGCAGCCTTGCGCCAGGCGCAACAGAGGTCCCGCCCTCCTCTGAGCCGACTGGCGTGAGGCACGGAAAGGCCCGCCGCCTCTGAGGCGGCTCGCGTCAGGGGCGGAGGGGCCCGCCGCCCCTGAACCGGTTGCCGTCAGGTACGGAGGGGGCCACCTCTGAACCGGCCGGCTCGGGTCAGGGGCGGAAGGGGCCCGCCACCTCGAACGTGTGACCTTCCGTGCGGCCACGCCTGGCCGAGAAGTAGAGCCGCTCGCCGCCGGGCGAGAAGGCCAGTCCGGTCAGCTCGGCACCGTCGTAGCCCTCCAGCCGCAGGAACGGGGTCACCGCGCGGTCGGGCGCGATGACGTCGATCTCCGCGCACTCCCTGGCGACGTAGAGGTCTCCTGACGGGGCGGCGGTGATGGCCCGCACGCCCTCGCAGAGCCGGTCGAGCGACGAAGTCTGGGCGTCGTAGGCCCACAGCCCGGTGTCGCCCTTGGTGGTGAAGTAGCAGACCCCGCCCGCGTAGTGGCAGCCGTCGCCGCCGTCGAAGTGGCGGGCGTCGTCGACCTGGTGGCGGGCCTCCTTGAGCAGAGCCGCGGGCGACGGCACCGCCTGCCAGCGGCCGGAGCCGCACAGGACCTCCAGCGTGCCCTCGGTCAGGTCACCCCAGTCGCCCGGCCGGAACCGGTAGAAGCAGCCGTCGGGCTCGTCCTCGGTCATGTAGATGACGCGCCGCTCTGGGTCGCAGGCGGCGGCCTCGTGCTTGAACCGGCCCATGGACAGGCGCGGACGCGCGGCCCGCGCTCCGTAGGGGTCGCATTCGAACACGCGGCCCCGGTGGCCGAGCTCGCACGACAACCAGGTGTGCCACGGCGTCGCGCCGCCCGCGCAGTTGAGATCGGTGCCCGACAGGATGCGGTAGGCGTCGGCGACACTGCCGTCGGCGCGGAAGCGCAACGCGGAGGCGCCGCCGAGCAGGGGCAGCTCGGAGTTGGACACGTAGATCCAGCCAGCTCCGTCGGGGAAACAGGCGCCGCCGTCGGGCGCCGCGTGCCACGTCAGGCCGGCGACCTTGTCGCCCGAGCGGGCCACGACCCTGCCGGTGAACCCCGGGGGCAGCGCGAGCCCGCCGGGTCCGGTCAGGCCGAGCGGTCCGTACGGGCTGATGCCGCCCGCCAAGAGCGGGCCCGTGCGGAGGAGAGTCTTGCGGGACATCGTTGGGCCTCCCTCTAGGTGCCACGCTAGTCGACCGCACCGACATGAATGGCAGGGACTCGCGAGTTCAAACTCTGCGCAAACCCCGAAGCCCGCCCCCGGCACGCGAAACCCACCACGGGCTTCTGGCCACCGGGCATCCGAAACCCCCGCCCGGACGTCCGGCCGCCACGCATGCGAAACCCGGCACGGACCTCCAACCGCCGGACCTCCAAAGCCGACACGGACCTTGAAGCGCCCGGACCCCCGAAATGCAGACGCGGGCCTGCGGGTGCCGGGCATGCGAGAGCCCGGGCTCGCGAGCCCGGGCTCTCCGCCCCGTATCAGCGCTGGGCCTGGAACATCCAGTGCTGCTTGTCCAGTTCCTGCGTCACCGCGATCAGCAGATCCTGGCTGACCGGGTCGGCCTCCTCGGTGGCCCGGATGCGCTCGTACATGCGCTTGCTGATGCCGTCGAGGATGTCCGTCATCGTCGCCGCCACCTTGCCGTCCTCGATCCAGCCGCTCTCCGGCTGAGGCAGCTTCGTGGAACGCGAGACCGTGGCGGAACGGCCGTCCGGGCTGATCCCGAGGGCGACGGCGCGTTCGGCGATGGTGTCCATGTGGGTTCTGGCCAGCTGGGTGACCTCGTCGAGCTGGAGGTGGAGCGCGCGGAAGTGGGAACCGACGAGGTTCCAGTGCGCCTGCTTGGCGACCAGGGACAGATCGATCAGATCCACCAGGGCGCCTTGGAGCGCTTCCGCGACGGTGTTCTTTGCATCGCCCGAAAGTGGGCCGGTGATCGTAGCCATGCTGTATCTCCTCCCCGAGGGATGAGCTTTACACCTGGATCAACCTCCTCTAGCCCGTGGTTCTTCCCACATACGGCTAGTTGACAGTGCAATAGTGACAGTGTCAGTGTGGTCGTATGAGCGACACCTGGACGATCGGCGAGCTGGCCGAGCACGCGGCGCGCGCCCTGCGCGACAGCGCGCCGCCTCCTGCCAACGGCCGGGTCCGCGACGTGCCCGGGGAGCGGCTGATCAGGTGGTACACGACCATCGGCCTGGTCGACCCGCCCCTGACCCGACGCGGCCGGATCGCCCGCTACGGGCGGCGGCACCTGCTCCAGCTGGTGGCGGTGAAACGGCTACAGGCCGCCGGCCGGTCGATCGCCGAGATCCAGGTGGCCCTGGCGGGGGCGACGGACCACATGCTGGAGTCAGCGGCCCGCCTTGGCCCCGCTCCTGCCCCCATGCCCGGCGCCCTCCCCGGCAGCAACACCCACCACGCCGCCGCCCACCTCGACAGCACTCTCCGAGACAACACCTGCCCGGCTACCGCCTCCCCCGGCAGCGCGCCCTCGGACAGCACATCCCTGGATGGCGCATCTCTTGAGGACAGGCCCGTGGAAGGGGGCCTGGCCGACCGCGAAGGCGGTAGGCGGGCGACGCGCGGACGGTTCTGGGTCAAACGGCCGGAGACGGCGGGCGCCCCGGAGACGGCGAGCGGGCCGGACGCGCCAAAGGTTGCGGGCGCGGCGAAGGCTGCGGGCGCATCGGACCGGAAGGCGGCGGCGCCGCGGCGGGACTGGGCCGGTGGTGGGGTGGTCACGGGGATCAGGCTGGGCGACGGAGTGCGGCTCGTGCTGGACGCGGGGCGGGTCCCGTCGGACGAGGACGTTCAGGCGGTGCTGGCGGCGGCGGGACCGCTGCTCGCGGTGCTCGAAGAGAGGGAGCTGATATGAAGATCACTTCGCTGGAGCCCGCGCGGTGCCTGCCGGTGCCGGACGCCGGGTTCGGCGCGCTGCTGACCGAGCGCGGCAACCTGCCGCTGGAGAGCGTGGACGTGGCCGCGGACATCTCGGGACTCATCGCCGGGGTCGAGGTCACGCAGGGGTTCAGGAACCCGTTCGACGTCACGCTGGAGGCCACGTACGTCTTCCCGCTGCCCGACCGCGCGGCCGTCACCGCGTTCCGGATGGAGGCCGACGACCGGGTGGTCGAGGGCGTGCTCAAGGAGCGCGGCCAGGCCAGGGCCGACTACGACCAGGCGCTGCGCGAGGGCAGGCGGGCGGCCATCGCCGAGGAGGAGCGGCCCGACGTGTTCACGATCAGGGTGGGCAACATCCTGCCCGGCGAACGCGTCACGGTCACGCTGTCGATGAGCCAGCCGCTGCCGTACGAGGACGGCGCGGCCACGTTCAGGTTCCCGCTGGTCGTGGCGCCGCGCTACATCCCCGGCAGGCCGATCGACGGGCCGCCGGCCGGTGACGGCACGGCGCCCGACACCGGCGCGGTCCCCGACGCCTCCAGGATCAGCCCTCCCGTGCTGCTGCCCGGCTTCCCCGACCCGGTGCGGCTGTCGCTGACCGCGCGCGTGGCCGCCGCCGGTCTGGAGCTGCGCGAGCTGGCCTCCAGCCTGCACGTCGTGGAGGAGGAGACCGGCGGTCCCGATCAGGCGACCCGTACGGTACGCGTGCGTCCCGGCGAGCGGCTCGACCGTGACTTCGTGCTGCGGCTGTCGTTCGACGCCTGCACGGCGTTGCAGCTCGACGGCCGGGGCACGTTCGCGCTCACCGTGCTCCCGCCGCCGCTGGAGGCTCCGCGCGCCCCGCGCGACCTGGTGCTGCTGCTCGACCGGTCCGGCAGCATGGGCGGCTGGAAGATGGTGTGCGCCCGGCGGGCGGCCGCGCGCATCGTCGACACGCTGACGCCGCAGGACCGGTTCGCGGTGCTGACCTTCGACTCGGTGGTGGAGCAGGCGTTCGAGGGGATGGCGCAGGCGTCCGACCGCAACCGCTACCGCGCGGTCGAGCACCTGTCGCGGGTGGACGCGCGCGGCGGCACCGAGGTGCTGGAGCCGCTGCGCCAGGCCATCGCCCTGCTGGACGGCGAGAGCGGCCGCGAACGCGTCGTGGTGCTGGTCACCGACGGCCAGGTGGGCAACGAGGACCAGATCCTGGAGCAGGCGGGCGGCGCGCTGTCGGCCATGCGCGTGCACACGGTCGGCATCGACAGGGCCGTGAACGCCGGGTTCCTCGGCCGGCTGGCCGGGCTCGGCGCGGGCCGGTGCGAGCTGGTCGAGTCGGAGGACCGGCTCGACGCGGCCATGGAGCACATCCACCGCAGGATCGGCGCGCCGCTGGTCACCGACCTGGAGATCAAGGAGCTCGACGTCGAACCCGGCACGGTCACCCATCTCGGGTCGATCTTCCCCGGGGTGCCGCTGCGCGCGTACGGGCGCTACCGCGAGGGCTCGTCGGTCACCGTACGCGGGATGGCCTCGGGCGCGCCGTGGGAGGCGCGGGCCGAGGGCGTGACGGTGGACAACCCGGCCGTCCGCGCCGTCTGGGCCCGCGCCCACCTGCGCGAGCTGGAGGACCGTTACGCCATGGGCGAGCACGGTCTGGAGGACACGATCGTGCGCACGTCGCTCGAGTACGGCGTGCTCTGCCGCTTCACCGCGTACGTGGCCGTCGACACCCGGCAGGTCGCCGGCGAGGGGCCGCGGCACCGGGTGATCCAGCCGGTCGAGCCGCCGAGCGGCTGGGAGATGCCGGCGCCGCCGCCGATGGGCGGCAGTTTCGCGGCCGGCGTGATGCTGGCCGCGGCCCCCGCACCACCGCCTCGGATGCGCATGCCGTCGGCGCCGGGGCTGGCCGAACTGGACCAGGGGTTCGCCGGCGGCGCCGGACCGGCCCGCGGACCCGTGCCCGGCGCGCCGGGAAGCGGGCCCTTGTTCGGCGGGCCGTCCGTACCCGCCCCTCCCCAGGTGGGGAGAGGCGGGGGCGGGGCCGCGGGCGGGCGCGCCGGACACCGGCTGGAGTCGGTACGTCCCCAGCTGGCCGCCGAGCTGGACCGCCTCAACGCCCTGCCGCTGCCCGACCCGCTGTACCTGGCCGACCTGGGCACCCGGCTGGCGGCGCTGGCGGCCTACCTCGGGGGCCACGAGGAGCTGGAGCGGCTGGCCGGCGAACTGGAGGCGGCGGAGCGGCCGGGGGCCGACGCGCGGGCACTGCACGACCGCGCCGTCGAGCTCCTGACCAGGCTCCTCGGCGTCGACCGCCCGTCCCCCGGCTCGGGGGCCGGCACCGGTCCTGACTTCGGCCCCGGCCTCGGCCCAGGCCGCCGCGGATCCGGCGATGACTCTCGGTCCGAATCCGACGGGAGGCGGCGCAGGCCGTTCTGGAAGCGCGGCTGACATCACGGCACCGGCGGCTACAGGATCGGGGACCACTCCCGCAGCAACACGATCTCGTAGCCGTCCACCGCTGTGTACGGGTCCTGACCGAGGATGTCCCGCAGCTCCGCCTCGTCCGCCACCTCGTACACGTGCAGGGCCCCGCTGTCGTCGGCCCAGGGGCCGGCGGTCACCAGCCGGCCCTGTTCCTTGAGGCGGCGCAGGTGTTCCCGGTGCGCGGGGCGGGCCGCGAGTCGTCTGGGGTCGCCGTCGAAGGCCAGTTGCAGCACATATCTCGCCATGCCGCGTCACGTTAGGGCGCGGTGGCCCGGCCGGTCAGCATCGTGGGTCACGGGGGTGGTGTATCACGGGATACATGACGTACACACTGGCCTGCCTGCCCATGTTCGGCGGGCTCGGCGAGGAGCGGCTGCGCGCGCTGGAGGCGGTGGCCCGCGCGCGGCGGTACGCGGCCGGGCAGGTCCTGTGCACGGAGGGTGATCCGGCTGATCAGCTGATCGTGCTGCTGGAGGGGCGGGTCAAGGCGGGGCGGGTGAGCGCGGAGGGCAGGGAGGTGGTCCTGGCCGTGGAGGCGGCGCCGGTCGCGTTCGACAAGACGGCGCTGCTGGTGGACGGGCCGCACCGGGCCACGCGCACGGCCATGACGGCGGTGCGGGTCGCCTACCTGCCGCGCGCCGCCGTGATGGACCTGGTCGCCTCGGAGCCGTCCGTGGCGGCGCGGATGCTGCGCACGCTGGCCGCCAGCGTACGGGATCTCGACGAACGGCTGCTGGACGCGGCGACGCGGGACGTGCCGTCGCGGGTGGCCTCCTGGCTGGTACGGCGCTGCGCCGGCGGCCGGGTGCCGCTGCACGGCGGGCAGGCGGGGCTGGGGGCCGAGATCGGTGCGACCCGGGTGAGCGTCAACCGGGCCCTGCGGGGGCTCGAACGGCGGGGCGTGATCGAGATCGGCGCGGGCGAGGTGCTCGTGCTCGACCCCCACCTCCTGGCCCACCTCGCCGCCCTGCCCACCCCTCCCCCATGACCTCCCACGTAGCCTCGCCCCCGGCCTCTCGCACGGCTTCCCGCATCGCCTCCCGCACGACCTCCCCCGTTGCCTGGCGCACGACCTCCCACATCCCCCCTGCGGGACTTCCGCGTGGCCTCCCATATGCGGCCTCCCGGGTGGCCTCTCGCCGCGGCTGTTGCCGGAGCCGTGTGGACGGTGGCGCCGCCACCGGATGGGCCCGGCCCGCCCAGTCGTCTGATCGCCGCGTTCCAGGGCTGTCCGGGCCGCACATACCCTGGATAAGTGACGACACTTGTCCTGGACGGCGGGCTGGCGACGCAGCTCGAAAGGCTCGGCGCGGACCTGCGCGACGAGCTGTGGTCGGCGCGGCTGCTGCTGGAGGAGCCGGAGCTGATCAGGCGCGTGCACGCCGACTTCTTCGCGGCCGGCGCCGACGTGGCCACCACGGCCAGCTACCAGGCCTCGCTGCCGGGATTCGCGCGGCGCGGGCTGGACGCGGCCGAGGCGGCGCGCCTGCTGCGACTGTCGGTCGAGCTGGCGGGGCAGGCCCGGGATGAGGCGGGGCGGGGGCTGGTGGCGGCCTCGGTGGGCCCGTACGGCGCCTACCTGGCCAACGGCGCCGAGTACACCGGCGACTACGACCTCGACGAGGACGGCCTGTACGCCTGGCACCTGCCGCGCTGGGAGATCCTGACGGAGGCGGGGGCCGACCTGCTGGCGTGCGAGACGATCCCGTCCTACCCCGAGGCGCGGGCGCTGGCCAGGCTGCTGCGGAGCACGCCCGAGGTGAAGGCGTGGGTGAGCTTCTCCTGCCGCGACGGCGAGCGGCTCAACGACGGCACGCCGATCCGGCGGGCCGCCGCGCTGTTCATGGGCAATCCGCAGGTGGTGGCCGTCGGCGCGAACTGCACGGCGCCCCGTCACCTGCCCGGGCTGATCTCGTGCCTGTCCGGCGGCCTGCCCGTCGTGGTCTACCCCAACTCGGGCGAGACGTGGGACGCGGCCGGCCGTCGCTGGCTGGGCCTGGCCGACCCGGTGGAGTTCGGCGTGGCCGCCGTGGAGTGGCAGCGGGCGGGCGCGTCGCTGATCGGCGGCTGCTGCCGTACGACACCCGAACACATCGGCCAGATCCGCGCCCGCCTGACCTGACCGCCGGCGAGCGCCCGGCAAGACCCCGCGCGCAGCCGGCGGACCCACCACGGGAGCCCGCGCACGAGTGGGTGCGCGAGCCCTCCGCGCGGCGAGGGCCGGTGGCTACGCGATGGCCGGGGCGGTGCCGCGGCGGCGGTCGAAGACGCGGTCGAGGGCGAAGGCGCCGCCCCCCGTGAACCCGACCGCCAGGCTGGCCGCGGCCAGCGCCAGCACGAACTCGTAGCCGCCCTCGCCCGCCAGCCCGTTGGCGCCGTGGACGAAGACGATCGCGCCGATCATGTCGAGGGCCAGCAGCGCGCCCGCGACGGGCAGCGCCACGCCCAGGATCAGCGCCAGCCCACCGGCGATCTCCAGAACGGCCACGGCCGGAGCCGCCAGGCCGGCCAACGGGATGCCGACGGACTCGAAGAACTTGGTCGTGCCCGCGATCCCCATGGTCGCGAACTTCTGGTAACCGTGCACCAGGAAGATCACCCCGACGGCGATCCTGGCGAGCAGCAGGACGACGGGACGCACCTGATCCACCATGCGCTCTCCTCGATGATTGTTTGAATTTGAACGGCAAGTCTAGCAGTGGTCGTTCAAATTCGAACGACAGTACACTGATGCGGTGACGGACCCCCGGACAGACCCCCGCTGGCTGGACGCGACCGAGATGGCGGCGTGGCGCGCCTTCCTGTCCACCTCCCATCTCCTCGAACGGCGCATCGAGGAGCAGCTCAAGGCCGCCGCGGGGCTCACCCACCCGCAGTACGAGATCCTGGTGCGGCTCGCCGACGCCCCCGGCCGCCGGCTGCGCATGACGGAGCTGGCCAGGGGCGTCGTGTCGTCGAAGAGCGCGCTGACGTACCAGATCACCCAGCTGGAGAAGGCCGGGCTGGTCAGGCGGGAGACCTGCCCGTCCGACGACCGCGGCGTGCTGGCGGTGCTCACCGAGGCGGGCATGAGCTGCCTGGACCGGGTGGCGCCCGGCCACCTGGAGGTCGTGCGCGAATATCTGATCGACCGGCTCAGCCGAGATGAGCTGCGCGCCATGACGAGCGCGATGCGCAAGACGGAGGAGGCCTTACGCTCCTCCGGGTGACCGGAGCCCTAGTGCTTGGCGGCCGCGGCGCGGGCGGCGCGCTCCATCTCGACCTTGGCGCTGGCGGCGTACTTGTCGACGTATTCCTGCCCCGACAGCTCCATCAGCGCGTACATGATCTCGTCGGTCACCGCGCGCAGCACCAGCCGGTCGTCCTCCATGCCGTAGTAGCGGGAGAAGTCGAGCGGCTTGCCGAACTTCACGCCCGGCCGGATGCCGAGCTTGGGCAGCAGCCGCCCGGGCGGCATCATCTCGTAGGTGTTGACCATCGCCCACGGGATCACCGGCACCCTCGACTCCAGCGCGAGCCGGGCCACGCCGGTCTTGCCCTTGTAGAGGCGGCCGTCGGGCGAACGGGTGCCCTCGGGGTAGATGCCCAGGATGTTGCCCTCGCGCAGGATGCGCAGCCCGGTGCGCAGGGCGGCCTCGCTGGCCTTGCCTCCTGAACGGTCGATCGGCACGGTGCCGACCCCGCTGAAGAACAGCCGGGTGAAGAAGCCCTTGACGCCGCTGCCGGTGAAGTAGTCGGCCTTGCCCAGCGAGATGACCTTGCGGCGGATCTGCAGCGGGCCGAAGAAGTGATCGGCGAACGACAGGTGGTTGCCGGCCAGGATCGCGGGCCCCTGCTTCGGGACGTTGTCGGCGCCCTCGGTCCACGGCCTGAACACGAGGTGGAGGAACGGCCCCAAGATGGCCTTGACCACCCAGTAGAACACCTGGCACCTCTTCCTGCGCACGTCGTCATGCGGGCACTTCGTCCGGCCGTCATCCACCGGCGGGCAGAGTCATCTTCCCACCTCGACGGCCATGCTCCTACATCACCTCTCGCACAAACACCTCGAAACATGCGACGATCGGGCCGTTCTGGAGGAAATAGCCGGAATGAAACAGCACAGAGGAGCTGTTATGCCGCTCATGCCAGGCGCGGAGCCCTACCACCACGACGCAGGTCAGATCGGCGTGTTGTTGTGCCACGGTTTCACCGGGACGCCGCAGTCGCTGCGACCGTGGGCCGAGTACCTGGCCGGGCACGGGGTCAGCGTCTCGCTGCCCCGCCAGCCGGGGCACGGCACCAGGTGGCAGGAGATGAACCGGACCCGCTGGGAGGACTGGTACGCCGAGGTGGAGAAGGCGTTCGCGGACCTCCAGGGCCGGTGCGCGGAGGTGTTCGTGGCGGGGCTGTCGCTGGGCGGCTGCCTGGCGCTGCGACTCGCCGAGGTGCACGGCGCGGCCATCAGAGGCGTGATGGTGGTCAACCCGTCGATCACGCTCGACGTGCCGCTGCTGCGGCTGGCGCCCCTGCTCAAGTGGTTCGTCGCGTCGGTCCCCGGCGTCGCCAACGACGTCAAGAAGCCCGGCGTGAGAGAGCTGGCCTACACCCGCACCCCGGTGAAGGCGGCGGCCTCGCTGCCCGGCCTGTGGTCGCTGGTGCAGGCCGACCTGGCGAAGGTGACACAACCGCTGCTGGTCTTCCACAGCACGGAGGACCATGTGGTCAAGCCCGCGAGTGTCGCGATCATCCGTGCGAAGGTCCCGCAGGCCACGATCGAGGAGCTTACCGATAGCTACCATGTTGCGACGCTGGACAACGATGCCGACAGGATCTTTGCCGGTAGCCTCGACTTCATCCGGACACATGCCTCGGTACCCTTGCAGAGGGACTGATCGCACCCAGGGGGAAGTCGCGATCGCTGCGGAGAGGCCCATCTAGGTGACGCCCCAGAGTGACGAGGACGAGGTCTGGCGGCAGATCGTCGCGTCCTTCAACGACACAGCCGAGCGCGACTCGGCCGACCAGCCATGGCCGGACAGCGAAAACGTCCCCGCCGAGCCGATCCGCCGGGTGGTCAAGCCGCCGGAGCACCCGGAGGGCGACGACGCGGCCGGCCGCGATCCCGAGGACGACCCCACCGGCCGGGACGACGACGAGGAGGAGGAGGAGGGGCACTTCGAGCCCCCGCCGCCGCCTCCGCTGCCCAAGGTCGACCTGGCGACCAAGCTGGCGTGGGTGGCGCTGTTCGGCGGCCCCGCCTACCTCCTGGTCGCGGCGATGGCCAGCTGGCACATGGAGGGCTGGGCGCTGTTCACCGCGGTGGCGGCGTTCATCGGCGGGTTCGTGGCGCTCGTGGTGCGCATGGGCGACGGCCCGCCCAACGACTCGGGCTGGGACGACGGCGCGGTCCTGTGAACCCGTTCTGGAACGACGGCGCGGTCCTCAGGAACGCGCCCCGGAACTGCGGCGCGGTCCTCTGAACGCCATCGCCTCCGCCGGGCCGGGCGGTCTCGCGGCCGCCCGGGACCGTCTCGCGGCCGCTCAGGACTTCTGGGTGGTCGTCTTGGGGGCGAACGTCTCCACCACGTCGGTGTAGCGGTCGGCCTTGTCGACCGCGTGCCCCACCGCCCACACCGTGCCCTTGCCGGCCAGATAGGTCACGGCCTGCAGCCGTACGCTGCTCCTGCCCTTCGTGGCCTCGCCCCTGATGACCTCGCAGCGCCCCTTCTCGCAGCGCGTCATGAACGGCTCCGCGGCCCGGGAGGGGTCGTAGCCGGTCATCCAGTAGCGGCCCTTGCCGTCGCCGGTCACCCCGTAGATCCTGGCCTCGGCGCCGGGCAGCCGCAGCCGGCGCCAGCGCTTGCCGTTCCAGGCCAGCGCGAGCGGTGAGATCTCGCCGGGCCCGCGGTAGACGCCGCCCACGGCCAGCGCCCGCTTGGAGTTGTCGACCTGGAGGTCGCGCAGGTAGCCGCCGGGGACGGACGGCACCGGCATGGACTTCCACGTGCCGCCGGAGCTGTGCATGATCAGCGGCCCGGCGCCGGTGTCGCCGACCGCGAACCCGCCCGCCACCGCGTAGAGCGCGCCCTTCTCCTTGGTCTGCTGGGCGCTCCAGGTGCTGCCCTGGCCGGTGAGGATGAGGGCCTGGCGCTCGCGGCTGCCGACCGCCACGACCTTGCCGGATCTGGCGTCGATGCCGCCGAGCCAGTCTCCCGCCCGCAGCGCCTGCGGGCGGAGCCGGTCGAACCCGCTGGTGTCACCGTGGGCGAGGTAGGGCACCCCGTCGTGCCCGTCGCCGACCGCCCACACGTCGGACGCCGACGCGGCGGCCAGCCCGCGCAGGTTGCCCGCGGCCGTGGCGTCGCGCACGCTGACCTCGGACCACCTGGCGCCGTCCCAGTGGCGGATGGTGCCGCGGTTCTTCCAGACGTCCCAGATCTCCTGCTGTCCGACCACCCACACGTCGGTGGGAGAGATCGCCAGCACGTCGGACAGGGAGCCGTCGGGCTGGAGGCGGACGCTGGTCGACTGCTGCCATGCCTCAATCTGGGCCTCGCTCTGGGCGGGGCGGGGATCGGCATGCGCGGCGGGCGTGACCTGCGTCAAGGCCACGGACGTCGCCAAGATCAAGGAGAGCGCACGCCGCTGAGAGCGACGGGTCATGAGGAAATGCTACGGGTTGGAGAGCCTGTTCTGCCCTCTAGTGCCCAACTCGCAACTCCGCGGCGACGGGCAGATGGTCGCTGGCCCCGGCGAGATCGGCGCTCGGCGCGTCCACTCCCCCGCAGGACAGGACGCTCGTCTCGCGCGCGGCGAAGACGGCGTCGATCCGGGCGGACGGCCGGCCGGCGGGGAAGGTCAGCCCGTCGCCTTTCGGCGCCACGGCGTAGCAGTCTGCCAGGCGGCCGGCCAGGTAACGCCAGGCCGGCTGGTGCGCGCGCTCGTTGATGTCGCCGGCCAGCACGATCGCGGCGTCGTGGCGGGCCGCCACGCTCTCCATGATCGCCATCGCCTCGGCAGCGTGATGCGACCTGGCCGCCTGGTGCAGGTCGAGGTGGAGCGAGCCGACGGCCAGGCACGCCCCCTCGGCGCGCACCACGGCGACGGCCAGCCCGCGCCGCTCCAGGCCGAGGAAGGAGCGCAGCGCGTGGCTCTCGGCGTGCAGGACGCGCACGCGCCGGCCGGTCAGCACGGTCACTCCGCCGGTCCTGGCGGGGGTGGCCACGGCGAGCGCCGTCGCGGCGGCCGGGGCCGCGCGCCTGGCCCGCCAGCGGCCGAACCTGGGCGCCTCCTGCACGCACACCACGTCGGCGCGCACGGCGGCCAGGACCCGGCCCAGCGCGGGGACGTCGTCGCGCATCCCGTGGACGTTGTAGGTCGCGATCCTGATCGTCACGTGCGGGCGGCGGCTCTAGCGCCGCCTGGCCAGGTCGGCCGCGCCCACCACCCCGGCCGAGGCGCCCAGCTCGGCCAGCTTGATCTCGGCCAGCGGGCGGTGCCCCCTGCCGGTGATCCGCTCGCCGAACGCCTCTCTCGCCCGGTCCATGAACAGGTCGGCGGCGCGGGAGACGCCGCCTCCGACGATGAAGCAGCCGGGGTCGAGGATGGCGGCCAGGTCGGCCATGCCCTGCCCGAGCCAGTCGCCCAGGCTGCGGAAGGCGGCCAGCGATGCCTCGTCGCCCAGCCGGGCGGCCTCGGTGACCTCCTCGCCCTCGATCTTGCCGCCGGCCAGGCCGAGCAGGGTGCGGGCCCGCTCCGGCTCCGCCTCGGCGATCTCCCTGGCGTCCTTGACCAGGGCCTGGCCGCTGGCGTACTGCTCCCAGCAGCCGACGTTGCCGCATCCGCACTGGCGCCCGCCGGGCAGCACCTGCATGTGGCCCAGCTCGGCGCCCATGCCCCAGCGGCCGCGGAAGAGTGCGCCGTCGAAGACCAGGCCGCCGCCGATGCCGGTGCCGAGGGTGACGCAGACCACGTGGGACTGGCCCCTGCCGGCGCCGAACCGGGTCTCGCCCCAGGCCATGGCGTTGGCGTCGTTCTCGATCACGACCGGCAGGCCGACCATGCCGCTGATCTTCTTCTGCAGCGGCTCCTCGCGCCAGGCCAGGTTGGGCGCGAAGCGCACCATCGACCGGGTCTCGTCCACGAACCCGGCCGCTCCGACGCCGACGGCCTCGATGTCCCTGCCCTGCGAGAGCTCGCGAACGACGTCGGCCACCGTCTCGGCCACCACGTCCGGCCGGTCGGCGGCGGTGGGCCTCAGCGTGTGTTCGACGATCTCGCCACTGTCGTCGACCACGCCGGCGGCCACCTTGGTCCCGCCGATGTCGACACCGATCGTGAGCATGCCCCGTGTCTCCTCTATCCCAGATCTATGTGTTCCACGTCGCCGCGATCGCGTCCGTCGCGGTCGTCGCGCGGCCTGCTGTCGCGTGTCGCGGGCCTGCTCAGCGCGTCGAGCGCGCCGCGGAAGGCGGCGAACAGCTCACCGCCCGCGGCCACCAGGTGCCCGGTCACGTCGCCGCCGGACTCGCGCTGCGCCGCGATCGCCCGGCAGACCGGGCAGGCGCGGCAGATGTACTCGCCGTGCGGCTCGGAGACGGCCTCCTCCCACACGTCCCGCTCCTTACGGCCGCCGCCGGTGAAGGAGTTGAACACGGTCCTGCCGACCTGGCGGGTCGCCCGGCCCTGGATCGAGTCGAACAGCTTGCGCGCCTCGTCGGCCACCGTGCCGATCGGATCCCTGGTGTCCCCGGCGCCGGCGCTTCTGTCCCTGCCGGTGTCCCTGCCGGTGTCCCTGCCGGTGTCCCTGCCGGTGTCTCTGTCGTTGCTCTCGGTCATCCTGGCCCTCCCTGACTTGTGGGTCGCTCATCCATTCAACTCATCAGGTCGCGGATTCGCTCCCGGAGTCGTACGGCTGCGCGGACCAGGTCACGCGGAGCACCCCGTCGCGCAGCGCGGCACCGCTGATCTTCCTGCGGGCCAGCGCCGCGGGCAGCGCCAGGATCCTGCGGTACGGGCCCGCGGTGACGATGAGCTCGTCGCCCTTGCGGGCCAGGTCGACGTCCTCGCGGCCGGCGCCCGGCAGGGCCAGCGAGAGCTCGTCCGCGCTCATCCGCAGCGGCGGCTCGACGGAGTGGGGGGCGAACGGGTCGGCGTCGCCGTACATCGCGGCCCCGACCTCGGCCAGCGCGTCCTTGCCGACGGGCTCGGCGGGCAGGTAGGGGACCACGTGGACGGGCAGCGGCGCGAACGACTGCTCCGCCTCGGACAGCAGGCGCGACTGCGCCGCCACCCACTGGGCGCGCCACTCGTCGGCGCCTCCGGCCGGGAAGACCCGGTTGGCGACGACGGCGTCGACGCGGTAGCCGTACAGGCTGAGCGAGGTCAGGGTGCGCCTGGCCTCGGCGAGCACCACGGCCTCGGGGGTGAGCACGAGCCGGACGGAGGCGTGGTCGCCGGTCAGCAGCTCGCGCACCTCCATGAGGCCGCGGTGGAAGCGCTCGCCGGCGTTGACGACGTCCTCGCCGGGGGCGCTCACGTGGGCCACGCTGCGCACGAACGGCGAGACCAGCCGCAGGACCTTGCGGCCGACGGGCATGAGCCTGGAGACGTGCCAGTCGAGCGCCTCGGGCAGGGCCAGCAGCCGCAGCGTCTCGGCGGTGGGCGCGCAGTCGACCACGATCACGTCCCAGCGGCCCTCGCGGGCGTGCTCGCGCAGCTCCAGCAGGGCGATGACCTCCTCGGCGCCGGGCAGGACGGTGATCTCCTCCGAGGTGATCTCGTCGAGGCCCAGCTCGCCCAGTACGCCTCTGGCGTAGTCGCGCAACTCGCCCCAGTGGCGCTCCAGCGTCTTCTGCGTGTCCACCTGGTGCAGACGCAGGCCGGGCGCGATCTCGCCCGGCTCGACCGCGAGCGCGTCGGCCAGCGAGTGGGCGGTGTCGGTGGAGACGATGAGCGTCTTGAGGCCGCGGCGGGCCGCGAGCGTGGCGGTCGCGGCGGCGGCCGTCGTCTTGCCGACGCCGCCCTTACCGGTGAAGAGCAGGACGCGCGGGCTCAAGTCAGCGGCCTTCGACGCGCTTCTTGAGGCCCTTGAGCGCGGTGTCCACGATCACTTTCTCCGCCTTGCGCTTGATCAGGCCGATCATGGGGACGCTGAGATCGACCGTCAGCTCATATGTCACCTCGGTGTCACTGCCCGCGCCGGCCAGCCGGTAACTTCCCTTGAGCTCGGAGACCATCTTCCCCGGCTCCGCCACCTGCCAGCTGACGCCCTCGTCGCCCTGCCAGGCGTAGGCGAGGGTGTAGGAGTCGCTGATCGGGCCGGCGTCCAGCGCGAAGCGGACCGTGCGCGGCCGGCCGTCCTCGTCGCGGGTGAGGACCTCCGCGCTCTTCACCTGCCCCGCCCACTGCGGGTAGGAGGGGAAGTCCGCGATGACCGCCATGACCTCGGCGCGGCCGGCGCCGATGGTGGTGCTCGAAGTGGTGCGATCAGCCATGCGAACACCGTAGTGCACAAACCACCGGTCGCGGCGGACCCGTGGAGGTGGCGGCCAGATCACCATTCCATGGCATACGGGATGCCCTTTCCGCGGAAGTGACCCACGTTCACGCACTCGGTGCGCCCGATCCTGGCGCGCGGGCGCAGCGGGTTGTGCACGTGGCCGAACAGGGCGTAGCGCGGCTGGGTGCGCCTGATCGCCTCCAATGTCGCCTCGCTGCCGCGCTCGAACCTCCTGGCCACCACGTCGTAGAGCAGCTCGGGCAGGGCCGGCGGGATGTGACAGCACAGCACGTCCACCTCGCCGACGGCCTCGACCTTGGCGGCGTACTCCTCGTCGCCGATCTCGTACGGCGTGCGGTAGGGCGTCGTGAGCCCGCCGCCCACGAACCCGAACCGCAGGCCGCCGATCTCCGCCACCTCGCCGTCGAGCACCCGGTGGCCGGGCCTGAGGTAGTCGGACCACAGGCGCGGGATGTCCACGTTGCCGTAGGTGAGGTAGGCGGGGGTGGGCATGGCGGCGAAGAGGGTGGCGTACTGGGCGCGGACGTTGCGCTCGATGTGCTCGCGCGGATCGCCGTCGAGCGTCGCCCACAGCCGCGCCGACATGTCCCTGGCCTCGTCGAAGCGCTTGGCCGTGCGCAGGGCGATGAACCGCTCGGCGTTCCCGGCGCCGAACAGGTCGGCGAAGATGCCCTGCGCGTGGTCGTCGTAGTCGATGAACAGGATCAGGTCGCCCAGGCAGATCAGCGCGTCCGCCCCGTCACCCGCCCTGGCCAGTGCGTCGGCTCTGCCGTGGACGTCGCTGACGACATGGACCCTCATGAGGGAATCCTAAGAGCCGCTGCTGCTAGCGTGTGAAATGCCCTTCATAACGCCTCAATGACGGAGCTACCGGTGCGTAACTTCAGCCGGTAACGTCCAGGCCGTCCCCGAAGAGGAGTTGAGTTCGTGCGCGAGTACAGCGTCCCCGTCCTGGTCGACGTGCCTGCGTCCGCGGGTCTGGCCGACACCGTCTTCCGCCGGGCGGAGCAGGAGCCGGGCGCCGTGGTGATGCGCCGCAAGGCCGGCGACGGCTGGCCCGTCGTCACCGCCGCCGAGTTCCGCGACCAGGTGGCCGCGGTGGCCAAGGGGCTGATCGCGGCGGGCATCGGCCACGGTGACAGGGTCGCGCTCATGTCGCGTACGCGCTACGAGTGGACGCTGGTCGACTACGCCATCTGGGCCGCCGGCGCGGTGACCGTGCCGATCTACGAGACCTCCTCCGTCGAGCAGGTCAGGTGGATCCTGGAGGACAGCGGGGCCAAGGCGGCGTTCGTCGAGCTGGACGCGCACGAGGAGGCCGTCAAGGAGGCCGCGCCAGGGCTGAAGTCGGTGTGGCGGGTGGACGCCGAGCCGGAGACCGGCGCCGTCACCGACGCCGACCTCGACGAGCGCAGGCGGCAGGTCACCTCGTCGGACCTGGCCACGATCGTCTACACCTCCGGCACCACGGGCCGGCCCAAGGGCTGCCGGATCACCCACGACAACCTGCTGTTCACCGCGCTCAACGTGCTGCGCGGGCCACTGGAGCCGCTGTTCGCCAGGAAGGACCCGGCGGCGCTGCTGTTCCTGCCCCTGGCCCACATCTTCGCCCGCATGATCCAGGTGGTGCTGTTCGAGGCGGGCGCGATCATCGCGCACACGCCCAACATGAAGAACGTCGCCCCCGACCTCCAGGACTTCAAGCCGACGTTCCTGCTGGGCGTGCCGCGCGTGTTCGAGAAGGTCTACAACAGCGCCGAGCAGAAGGCCATCTCCGGCGGCAAGGGCAAGATCTTCGCCCGCGCGGTGGACGTGGCGGTGGCCTGGAGCAAGGCCGAGAGCGCGGGCGGCGCGCCGCTCGGGCTGCGGATCCAGCGGGCGGTCTTCGACAGGCTGGTCTACTCCAAGCTGCGCGCGGCCACCGGCGGCCGGCTCTCGGCGGCGGTGTCCGGCGGCTCCGCGCTGGGCGAACGGCTCGGCCACTTCTTCAAGGGCGTCGGCATCGAGGTCTTCGAGGGGTACGGTCTGACCGAGACCTCGGCTCCCGTCTCGGTCAACATGCCCGGCGCCAACAAGATCGGCACCGTGGGCAAGCCGCTGCCCGGCGTCACGCTGCGCATCGGCGACGACGGGGAGATCCTGGCCAAGGGCCGCAACGTCTTCTCCGGCTACTGGCACAACGACGCCGCCACCGACGACGTGATCGACTCCGAGGGCTGGTTCCACACGGGCGACCTGGGCGAGCTCGACGCCGACGGCTACCTGCGGATCACCGGGCGCAAGAAGGAGATCCTGGTGACGGCGGCGGGCAAGAACGTGGCGCCGGGGCCGCTCGAGGACGCGCTGCGCGCGCATCCGCTGATCTCCCAGGCCATGATCGTGGGCGACGGGCGGCCGTTCGTCGCGGCCCTGATCACGCTCGACCCCGAGGCCGTGCCGGCCGGCTCCACCGTGGCGGGCCTGCGGACTGATCCTCAGGTCCAGGCCGAGATCCAGGGGGCCGTGGACCGGGCCAACCTGATGGTGTCCAAGGCCGAGCAGATCAAGAAGTTCGTGATCCTGGACGCGGACGTCACGGAGGAGAGCGGGCATCTGACGCCGACGCTCAAGGTGAAGCGCAACGTGGTGATGCGGGACTTCTCCGGCGAGATCGACAGGTTGTACGAGGGGCGCTAGGTCCCTAAGAAAAACCCGGCGTCCGATTTGCTGGCATGGGCGCGGATAAAAGCTGGAATTCCCTCACGAATAAGCCGCCACAACATAAGCGGATTTTTCCGAATTGGGTCCGCTTTGCACCTTCCGAACAGGGGAATCTCCATTCGATTCCCCTCTTCCCGGCGCCGATTCACGGTGTATCCTCGGGGCAAAGAAAAGCACGGGACCGGAGATACACTGAATCCCCGGTCCCTACCTACAAAGGTAGAGGATTCAATCGTGAGTATCAAGGACGCCACCATCGAGGAACTCGGCGTCGAGTTCGCCACCAAGGTTCACAACGAGTTCGTCCAGACCCGCGCCGACCAGATCATGATGGGCGAAGACCTCACCCGCCGCATCAACGGCGTCGCCAACCAGGTCAAGAGCCTGAATGGAACGGTCCAGAAGCTCGACGCCAGGGTCGGGCGTCTCGAAACCGCGGTCGACCAGCTCGACACCAAGGTCGATCAGCTCGACGCCGCGGTCAATCGGCTCGACACCAAGGTCGATCAGCTCGACACCAAGGTCAATCGGCTCGACACCAAGGTCGACCAGCTCGACGCCAAGGTCGATCAGCTCGACGCCGCGGTCGATCGGCTCGACGCCAAGGTCGAGTGCCTCGAGGTCAAGGTCGACGCGGGGTTCGACAAGGTGGACGGGCAGATCTCAAGCTTGCAGAAGGGCCAGATGGAGATGATGAACATCCTCATCGCCATCCAGCGCAAGCTCGACGTCAACTGACCATGAGGATGTAGCCGCGCGGTCGCGAAGAGGGCGGGCCCACGTACGCGGGGGCCCGCCCTCTTCGCGCCCCTCAGGAGGCACTGGCCGGTCGGAGGGGTGAGCAACGCGGCGGGCGGATCTCAACAGGTTCCGTCAGGGCCGGCCAGGCTTCACGACCCGGGTCCGACAGCACCACTCTCGGGCATTCGTTCCGAAACCGTGCGTTGACAGTGGGAAATGTTCGATTTCTGATGAAAGAAGGTGAGGGAACTCGGGGGAATCTGAAGGGTCCGGCAAGGAGGAACCATCATGGCCCAACGTTCGCCGATCACCCGCCGCGATCTCCTGCTCGGGGCCGCCGCCACGTTCGGTGTGCCCGCCGTACTGGCCGGGTGCGGCTCGGACGCTCCCGCTCCCGCCCCCGGACGGACGGGCGGCGATCCGGGCACGGTCACGATCGGCTCGAACGCCTCCGACGAGATCCCGAAGAAGAGTCTCGACACCGTGGTCAAGGGCTTCACCCAGGCCACGACCAGGATCAACACGGTCGACCACAACACGTTCCAGGAGAACATCAACCGCTACCTGCGCGGCACCCCGGAAGACGTCTTCACCTGGTTCGCCGGCTACCGCATGCAGTTCTTCGCCGAGCAGGGGCTGGCCACCGACATCTCGGACGTGTGGCAGGAGATCGGCGGCAACTACACGCAGGCGTTCAAGGACCAGTCGACCGGGGTCGACGGCAAGCAGTACTTCATCCCGTTCACGTACTATCCGTGGGCCGTCTTCTACCGCAAGAGCGTGTGGCGGGAGAAGGGCTACACGCCGCCCGCCACGCTCGACGAGTTCACCGCGCTGGCCAGGAAGATGCGGGCCGACGGGCTCATCCCGATCGCGTTCGCCGACAAGGACGGCTGGCCGGCGATGGGCACGTTCGACATCCTCAACCTGCGCACCAACGGCTACGACTTCCACGTCTCGCTCATGGCGGGCAAGGAGTCGTGGACGGATCCGCGGGTCAGGCAGGTGTTCGACACCTGGCGGGGGCTGATGGAGTTCCACCAGCCGGCGGCGCTGGGCCGTACGTGGCAGGAGGCCGGGCAGTCGCTGGCGCAGAAGAAGACCGGGATGTACCTGCTCGGGATGTTCGTCGCCCAGCAGTTCCCCGAGGCCGACCGCGACGACCTCGACTTCTTCACCTTCCCCGAGATCAACCCGGCGTACGGGACCGACTCGATCGACGCCCCCATCGACGGCTACATGATCTCCGCCAAGGCCAAGAACGTCGAGGGCGCCAAGGCGCTGCTCAAGCACTTCGCCCAGCCCGCCTCGCAGAACATCGCCACCGGGCTCGACCCCGGCACGCTGGCGGCCAGCTCGAAGGCCGACACCTCCGGCTACAGCGCCCTGCAGAAGCGCGGCGCGGAGCTGGTGTCGAAGGCCACGCACATCGCGCAGTTCCTCGACCGTGACACGCGGCCCGACTTCGCCTCCACGGTGATGATCCCGTCGCTGCAGTCGTTCGTCGGCGAGCCCGATGAGATCGACTCCCTGCTGACGAGCATCGAGAAGCAGAAGGCGAACATCTTCCGCTGATGGCCGTCAAGACCCGTCGCTACTCCGCCCGCGACGTGACCGTCCTGGTCATCGGGCTGGGGGTGGCCATCGTCGTCAACGTGGGCCTCATCTGGGGGCCCACGCTGGCCTCCGTCGGGCTCTCCGGCACCGACTGGAACGGCATCGGGCCGATCGAGTGGGTCGGCGGCCGCAACTACCACGACCTGTCGGCCGAGTATCCGCCGTTCTGGTCGGCGGTCCGCAACAACGTGCTGTGGCTGGGCTTCCTGGGGCTGGTCGCGACGCCGTTCGGGCTGTTCTGCGCGGTGCTGCTGGATCGGCGGCTGCGGCTGTCGCGGTTCTACCAGAGCGCGCTCTACATGCCGGTCGTGCTGTCGCTGGCCGTGGTCGGCTTCATCGCGCAGCTCGTCTACTCCTCCGACTACGGCGTGCTGAACGCGGTGACCGGGCTGAGCGTGGACTGGCTGGGCGACAGCTCCGTCAACATCTGGGTGGTCATGGTCGCGGCGGCCTGGCGGCACGTGGGCTACGTCATGATCATCTATCTGGCGGGGCTGAAGGCGGTCGATCCGGCGCTGAAGGAGGCGGCGGCGATCGACGGGGCCAGCGAGCGGCAGGCGTTCTTCCGGGTGGTCTTCCCGACGCTGCGGCCGGTGAACGTGATCGTGCTGGTCATCACGGTGATCGAGGCGCTGCGGGCGTTCGACGTCGTCTACGCCATCAACAAGGGCAGGAACGGGCTTGAGCTGCTGTCGGTGCTCGTCACGGAGAACATCGTGGGCGAGGCGAGCAGGATCGGGTTCGGCTCGGCGATCGCGGTGATCCTGCTGGTGATCTCGATCGGGTTCATCGTCACGTACCTGTCGCAGCTGTTCAGGGAGGAGCGATGACGCTCACCGCCCCCGCCGCCGCTCCTCCGGCCCAGGAGAGGCCCGCCGCGCCGCGGCGTCCGGTCCGGCCGCTGCGGGTCCTGCTGCACGTCTTCCTGGGGCTGGTGGCGCTGGGGTGGCTGCTGCCGCTGGCGCTCGCCGTCTACGCGTCGGTACGGCCGTACGAGGAGACCGCCAGGCTCGGCTACGTCTCGATGCCGGAACACCTCACGCTCGACTACTACGTACAGGCGTGGACGCAGGCCGAGCTGCCCCGCTACTACCTGAACACACTGATCATCGTGGTGCCGGGCGTGGTGGTGACGCTCTTCCTGGCCTCGTTCACCGCGTTCGCGATCGCCCGGCTGCGCGTGCCGGGGCGCAAGGTCCTGCTGATCGTCTTCACCGCGGGTAACCTGCTGCCGCCGCAGGTGCTCATCACCCCGCTGTACACGTTCTACACGCTCGTCCCGCTGCCCGGGTGGCTGTCGGACTCGCAGTCGCTCTACGACTCCTACCTGGGGTTGATCCTCATCCACGTGGCCTTCCAGTTCGGCTTCTGCGTGTTCGTGATGGCGAACTTCATGCGCACGATCCCCGAGGAGATCACCGAGGCGGCGCTGGTGGACGGGGCCGGGGTGTGGAAGCGGTACTGGCGGCTGACGCTGCCGCTGTGCCGGCCGGTGCTGGCGGCGCTGTCGACGTTGCAGTTCACCTGGATGTACAACGACTTCCTGTGGGCGCTGGTGCTGATGTCGTCGGGCGACAAGCTGCCCGTCACCTCGGCGCTGAACAACCTGCGCGGCCAGTTCTTCACCGACTACAACCTGCTGGCCGCCGGGTCGATGCTGGTGGCGCTGCCGACGCTGATCGTCTTCCAGTTGCTGCACAAGCAGTTCGTGGCGGGGCTGACGCTGGGCTCGACGAAGGGCTAGAGCAGGGCGTGGAAGCGGGCGGCCACCTGGTCCCAGGCCCACTCCCGGATGATCCAGTCGCGCCCTGCCCGGCCCAGCTTGCGGGCCTTGGCGGAGTCGCTCAGCAGCTCCACGACGGCCTGGGCCACCTCTCCTGTGTTCTCGCCGTCGACCACGAGCCCGGTGTCGCCGGGCCGCACCGCGTCCGGCGCGCCGCCGGACGCGCCCGCCACCACCGGCAGCCCGCTCGCGGACGCCTCCAGGAACACGATCCCGAGCCCTTCCACGTCCACCCCTTTCAGCCGGGTACGGCACGGCATCGCGAACACGTTCGCCACCGCGTAGTAGCCGGGCAGGCTCGCCGCCGGAACCGTGCCGGTGAACCTGATCGACTCGCGCCCGGCCGCCAGGCGCTCCAGCGTCCGCCGGTACGGGCCGCCGCCCACGAGCAGCAGCACCGCGTCCGGCACCGAGCGCAGCACGTGCGGCCAGGCTCTGATGAGCCGGTCCTGGCCCTTGCGCGGCACCAGGCGCGACACGCACACGACCACGGGCCGGCCGGCCAGTCCGAGCGCGGCCCGCAGACCGGGCGGGGCCGCGCCGGGGTGGAACTGCTCGACGTCCACGCCGGGCGCGAGCCGGACGAGCTTGGCCTCCGGGACGGCGGCGATCAGCCGTTCGCGGGTGTAGTCGCCGAGATAGGTGACGACGTCGGCGTGCGCGCCGATCCTGCGCAACACCGAGCGGAAGCCCGGCGCGCTCGCCCACGACGCCTCGTGGCCGTGGGTGAGCATCACCACGCGCCGCGCGCCGGCCGCGCGCAGCCGGGGGGCGAGCAGCCCGAGCGGGGCCGCCGCCCCGAACACGACGGTCCGCGCGCCGTGCTCGGCCACGAGCCCGGCCGCCGTGCGGGCGACGGCCGGGGTGGGCAGCATCAGCCGCGTCGGATGCCGGACCACCCGGTACGGCTGGCGCCGGTCGAACTCCGCGCTGCCCGGCCAGGCGGGGGCGTAGACCACCGCGTCCCGCGTGCGCAGCGCCAGCCCGTGCACGAACGACTGGATGCCGCCCGGCCTGGGCGGGAAGTCGTTCGTGACGAAGAGCACGCTGTGCGGCCGGCCGCTCGCGGGGTGGGTCACGGTCGCGGGACGCCGTTCAGCTCGGCCCAGGAGCGGGCCAGCGCGATGCGCTGGGGGGCGGAGGGGTGGGAGGCATAGAGCACATATTCCACCGCATCCGGCGACAAGTCGGAAATATTGGTCAATGCGAGGCGTTTCTGCATGGCCACGAACGTGGCCGGGTCCCGGGTGAGGTCGAGCGCGTGGGTGTCGGCCCTGGCCTCGACGTGCCGGCTGATCAGGTTCTGGGCGGGGCCGAGGAGCACCGAGCCGAGGGTGATCAGGCCCATGAGCGCGCCGGCCGCGCGGGGGTCGGTGATCGAGGTGACGCCTGTACGCCGCCGTACCGTGCCGAACAGCAGGAACAGCACGATCACGCCCAGCCCCGACCCGAGCGCGCCGAGAAGCGTGCCGTGCAGCACGTCGTCGTGCTTGGCATGGCCGAGCTCGTGCGCGACGACCAGCGCGACCTCGCGCTCGGGCGCCCGCAGCAGCGTGTCGTAGACGACGATGCGCCGGGTGGCGCCGAAGCCGGACACGTACGCGTTGAGCGCCGTCGTCCTGCGCGAGGCGTCGGCCACCAGCACGTCCTCGACCGGCACGCGGTCGCGCTCGGCCAGCTCCAGCAGTTCGGTGCGGAGCGGGCCCGGCCGCATCGGGGTGAAGTCGTTGAAGATCGGCTCGAACACCACCGGATAGACGAACGACGCCGCCACCGTCAGCGCGAACGCGCCCGCCGCCGCCGGGATCCACCAGCGCCTGACCCTGCGGGCCAGCGCCATCAGGGCCAGCAGCATCACGCAGAGCAGCAACGCCTCCACGCCCATGCTCTTCAGCCGGTCCCCCGCCCAGCTCGACCAGTTCTGGACCGACAGGCCGTAGTCGCGCAGGATCGTCTCGTACCAGACGCCCAGCGGCCACCTGACCAGCTCGGTGATCGCGGTGATCAGCACGACGCCGAGGATCACCCGCAGCCACCACGGGCCTTTCAGCCGCCCTGTCACCTTCGCGCCGAACGGGGTGGCGACGAGGAGGCCGGCGAAGACGAGGGTGAGGGCGAGCGAGAGGTAGGCGGGCAGGCTGGTGACCGCGTCGAACGCGCGCGCCTTCGCGATCTGGGCGGCGGTGAAGTCGCGGGACGGGTCCGGCGGCCCGCCGGTCAGCGCCTGCCAAGGCGTGCTGAACGCGGCCACGGCCAGGACGGCGAGGCCGAGCAGCACGAGCGTGATCGCCGCCGGCCGCCCGAGGCCGCCGCCGGAATCCGGCTCCCGCTCCCCCACAGCTCCCTCCTCCCCTCCGTACGGCCTGCCACGCGTCTCTCCAGCGCCAGCGGGCCCTGGGGCGGGCTGTGGGACGAATTCCGGGGCGGAGGTGGTGTCGCCGGGTCCGGGTGGGTTCGTGGCGGTCACCGCCGTCGTGGCGGCGTCCGGGGGCTCGTCCCGCCTCGGTGAGTCCTCCGCGTCCTGCCGTTCGCTCATCTGGCTCCCCTTCACCCGAGCTGATCCCGCACGTACGCGCGCCACCGTGCCGTCAGTGTGGCGACCGTGAGTCCCCGCGCGGCGAGCGCCCGGTCGGCGCCTGTCGTCCTGGCCGCGCGGTAGAGCCTCACCAGCGTCTCCTCGCCGAACCGGTCGGCGAGGAAGCGACACGCCAGCCACGCCTCCTGGTACGCGCGCGCCGGCCGCGCCGGGTCCCGGCCGTCCGCCGCGAAGTCCGCGGAGCCGGGCAGCGCGTCCGGCAGGCGTCCCGCGCGCACCTCGGCGGCCAGTTCGGCGGCGACGGTCGTCACGGGCAGCCCGGCGTCGCGGTAGCCCACGTAGTCGGCGAACCCTTCGTACAGCCAGATCGGGAGCCCGTCGGTGCCCGCTGCGACGTGGGTGAGCTCGTGGGCGAGCACGACGTCCTTGCCGGTGGGGGTGAGGGTGGCGAAGAGCTCGGGAACGACGATCACGCGCCCGCCGTCCGCCATCGCGGCCAGCCCGTCGACCCGGGCCACGCGCGCCAGGCGGGCGGCCTCCTGGGCGGAATCCGGCACGATCACCAGCGGGCGCACCGGCCTGCCGAGCACTCGGGCGACCCTGAGCCCCGCCCTGTCGGCCCTCACCGCCAGCTCCTCCAGCCCGCCGCCACCGCTGCCGCCGCCGTCCTTGCCGTCCCCGCCCTTGCCGCCGCCCTTGTCGTCGTCCGCAGCGCCGCGGGCGTCTTCACCGCCGCTACTGGCGCCGGAGCCCACGACCGTGGAGAGCCGTCCGCGGCGGATCACCGTGCCGCGGCCCGGCCAGAGGTCGCGCGCCTCCGGGGGAAGGATCGGGGAGTCGTGGAGCGGCGCGCCGCCGGAGGCGATGAGCAGCAGGCAGGCCACCACGGCTCGTCGGCTCACCTGCTCGGACACGAAGCCCGATCGTAGCCGGACCCGCACGGACTTCATCCCGGCCGAGCCGGCGCCGCCCTCACCGGCCCGGTCCGCACCGCCGTTCCGGCCGCCCGGCCCGTCGGGGGCGCCATCGGGACGTGCCATGGGGTCTTGTACGTGCCTGGTGGGTGGCCGTAGGTGCGCTGTGAGGGCCGGGGACGAGCCGCGGATGGGCCGGGGACGGGCCGTGGGCGGCCCTGGACGTGCGAGAGCCCCGTCCGGATCCGGGAAGGCTTTCCGTGGATCCGGGCGGGGCTTCTTCACATGCCGGGACGGACCGCGCCGACGAATGACGACCGGCGCCAACCGCCCAGCTTGTCGATGCGCACCCGTTCGCCTGTCCGAGGCGAGTGGATCATCTTGCCCTTGCCGACGTACATGCCGACGTGGCCGAGCCCGTTGAAGAACATGAGATCACCGGGCTTCAACTGCCGCCAGGAGATCTTGTTCCTGATGCGGGCGAACTGGCTGCTCGCCACCCGCGGGAGCTTCACTCCGGCTCGCTTCCAGGCGAACTGGACGAGACCGGAGCAGTCAAACGAACCAGGTCCTGTGGCTCCGTACCGGTACGGGTCACCGATCTGGTTCTTGGCCACGGCGACGGCCTTGCGGGCCTTCGCTTGCTGCCGAGCGACCTTGGCTGCCCTTCGCTGGGCGGCCGTGACCTTCTTCGAGGTCTTGGCGGTGGTTTCCGCCTTCACCGTCGTGACGGTCGATTCGCTCGTCGTCTCCGCCTGAGCCGTCGGAGCAAGGAGGATGGCACCTCCGGCCGTCACGGTCATGGTGAGCGCTACGCCACTCAGGGCAAGGCGGGACAGACGGGGGTTATGCAGGGAGCTGGACAGGATTTCTCCTTGTGTCTTCCACGAACGCCTACCGGGTTAGCTGACGGATTCGGGCCTGGAAGTCGCCCTACGGCGCGATACGCGCGCCGATTCACCCCTGATCCCTGGGGAAACGTGGGATCGCTGGGTCCCCGGCTCCGTGCCTCCTGGCTGCACGGATTCGGCAGGTCGAAGCCCCGGTGAAATGACATGGGGATATCGGGGAACGACCGGCGGATTTCTATCTGTCGCACATCGGGAGGGGACCGATGCGGGTTCGCGGGGCCATGGCTTGTGCACCGCGACGACGCCAGAAGCTACGCCGGAAGTTCAAGGATCGGCAAAGCGTGAGCCCGGCTGTAAAGATCAGACAGAGGACTTTGTCAGATTCGAAACCCCTGCTGGAACACCAGGTTATGTTATGGAAATGTGACCCTGCTCACACTTGTGCGAGCCCAAGATTGTCAGGCCCAAGTTGTCGCTTATGTCACAGATTTCCCGCTTAAATCACGCGTTCGGGGCCCGGGAGCGCTCCCGGGACTTCTGACCGGCTTGAGGGACAGTCGCGGCAGATTTCCGGATATGTACGGCGGCGGCCGTAGGCATCGGCACAGGCCGCGAGGCGATTCCAAAACGCGACTCCGCCTCGTGAACGATGATCCATAGTAGGAAGAGGCGGAAAAAATCCCGCCGCCGGCCGAGAGCGGCCGGACGACGGGACAGGAAACCAGTCGCTACGGACGCACGGCCCCCACCAGCGTGCTGCCGTACGACGAGAGCTTGACCACCTTGACGACGTCACCCGTCTGCGGCGCGTGCACGATCTGCCCGTTGCCCGCGTAGATGCTGACGTGCCCGAGCCCCGCGCTGAAGATGAGGTCACCGGGCTGCAGCGACTTGAGGTCCACCTTGCGGTTGGCCCCCCACGCCCACTGCTGCCACGTCGTACGGGGCAGCGAGACCCCGGCCGCCCGCCAGGCCGCCTGGGTCAGCCCCGAGCAGTCGTACGAGCTCGGCCCCGTGGCGCCGAACCGGTACGGCTTGCCCACCTGCGCGAACGCGAACCGCAGCACCGCAGCCGCGCTGCCCGAGGCGGGGCCGGTGTACTTCAGGCCCACGCTGTTGGGGTTGCCCGGGTTGTAGGCCCCCAGTTTCTCCAGCAGCTTCTTCTGGTCCTTGATCAGCTTGAGGATCTCCGCGCGTTCCTTCTCGACGGCGTCGCGCTCCTTGTCTGCGTCCTGCAGCGCCTTCTGCGCCTTGCCCCGCTCGACCTTCAGGCCCCGGTTCTCCCGGTCGAAGGCCGCCAGCTTCTCGGCCTTCTCCTGCGAGACCTGCCCGGCCAGGGCCAGCCCGGCGAGCATGTCCTGCGGGTTGGGCGAGCCGAAGATGCCGGGCCACGAGGTGACGTCGTTGCCGGCCTGATAGCTGGAGACCGCCATGCCGACGACCTCGGCCCGCAGGTCCGCGACCGTGGCCAGCTTGCGCTTGTAGCTCGCGTTGAGCTCGCCGTACGTGGACTTGGCCTTCTTGTAGCGCTCGGTCGCCGTGTTGTAGCGGTCGACGACCTTGTCGGCCTTGTCGTTGAGCTTGTCGAGCTTGGCCTTCGCCTGCGCGAGCGTGGGTTTGGGGTCAGCCGTGGCCGCCCCCATGGGGATCAGCATCAGCCCGAACGCGAGACCCGTGGCCACCGGCACCCGGCCAAACCTCACTGTGTCGCCTCCCAGGGATTATATCTGGGGCGAAATAGTACAGAAGTGGCGGGTGTGGTTCGACTAAACCGCCATTTCGTAACTTAGGCGCGACCGAGCCTGCGCAGCAGCAAACCCGACGGAACGGGTCTGGCTCCCATCCGCCGGACGGACTCGGCGACCTCGCGGTCCGACGACACCACGGCGATGGCCCTGCCTGGGGGTTCGGCGCGGACGAGCTGGCGGATGAGGTCGTCGGCGATCTCCCCCGGCGCGCTGAACAGCACCCGTACGCCGCGAGGGGCCACCACCTGCACGGGGGCGTTGAGCTCGGCTCCGTCGAAGACCACGGTCACCTCGACCCTGGTCTGCGCCACCAGCCCGCCGAGCCCGGTCATGAGCCGGTTGCGCTGGTCGGCGAGGGTGAGGGTGCCGTAGCCGGTCTTGGTGACGTTGTAGCCGTCGATGATCAGGTGCACCTGGGGCAGGGCGAGCAGCTGGTCGAGCAGCTGCGGGTCGTCGTCGGCCAGGGCCCGCGCGGGGACGCCGCGCACGCCGGGGCGCTCGCCGGTGACGGCCGCGACCGAGTCGGCGGGCCGGCTGATCGTGGTGGGCAGGGCCAGCTCACGGCGCAGCCCGGCCGAGGCGTCCTGCAGCGCGTCGAGCAGCACGCGTACGCGGGCGTCCTCGATGCTCCTGCC
>NZ_BAAAMU010000101.1:0-36471 GCF_039529435.1 Nonomuraea maheshkhaliensis | reverse complement strand
GGCGCCCTCACGCAGCCGCCGCCGGTCGTCCTTGCTCAGCAGGCGCGGGTCGCGGCTCGCGTCCGTTCGCGGGGGCCATTCGTGCCGCGCGGCGCCGGTCCGCCAGGCGAAGGTGTAGAACGACGACAGCACCGCTCGTTTCCTGGCCACGGTCGCGCGGGCGAGGGGCCGGCCCGGGTGGCGCACGGCCACGGTGAAGCCGGCGGCGAGCGCTGCCTCGCAGTAGGCGTCCAGGTGGGCGGTGGTGACCTCCGCCGCGTCGACGTCCGGCTCGGCGGCCCACAGCCAGCGCAGGAACGAGGCCAGCACCTGCAGTCGCGTCTGCCGCGCGGCGGTGGAGACGTTCTCGCTCAGCCAGGCGATGGCGGTGCGGCGGGTCTCCGGGGGCAGCCCGTCCACCAGATCGACATCGGCGCCCGGCACCTGGCCTCCGTCGCCGGGTGCCCGGCGGGGTCGCAGCCCCTCGACGTCCTCTAAGCCGGCGCCTCGCGCCTGACCGGCCGCCTCCGGCCCGCCCATTCCGGCCGTACCATGACCGAACGCACCGAACCCGGACGTGCCGGGACCAGACGTACCGGCTCCGGACATGCCGGGCCAAGACGCGCCGAGATCGGGCGTATTGGTTGGGGACGCGCCGAGCCCTGCCGCGCCGAGCCCGGCGACACCGGGCCGAGCAGGACCGCGGCCAGACGCATCAGGCCCGGATGCATCGAGTGCGGCAGCACCGGCGCCGGTTGCCCCCAGCCCGGCCGCGTTGAGCCTGGACGCGGTCACGCCGAGCCCAGAGGCGGTCACGTCCAGCCCCGGCGCGGTCACGCCGCGCTCCGGCCCGACCTCGCCGGGCTCGGTCCCGTAGCTGTTCCACTCGGGCCTGTATCCGCCGAACCCGGGCCTGCGTCCACCGGGCTCGGGGTTGTGGTCGCCAGAGCCGGGCTCATCCGCGCCGGTTCGTCCCGCTTCATGGCCCGCGATCTCGTCACCGGTCATCGTCCGCCCTGCCGCCTTCCACCCGGCCACCGCCGGTCCGGCCGGCCCAAACCCGGCCTCGTCCGGCCCGGCCACCTGCTCTGCTCGGCCGAGTCCGGTCACTTGCCCTGCTTGGCCCGACCCGGTCATTTGCCCAGCCGGGCCACGCCCTGCCACCTGCCCTGCCAGACCCAGCTCGGCCAGGTGCCCGGCCGGTGCGAGTCCGGGCGCCTGCGTCGAGGTCTGCTCCGGCCTCTTGATCGTCCCGCCTGCCATGGTGAGTGCTTCCTCCGGCTCGGTGCCGGGGGTGGAGGCGTCATGGGTTCGGGGCGTGCTCAGCACTCGACCGTACCCGCCCTCACCGGCCTGACCTGCCGCGTCATGGACGTCGCGGAGGTGCCGGTGTCCGTCGGGCGGCTGCGGGGGTCGCGGCGGCCTGAGCCAGGCAGTTCAGTCATGAGCTTGATCTTCTCACGGAGCGGCCCTTCCCAGCCTCCTCGACCGATTCTTGTAAGCCCTCACCCATGCCTTGGTCAGCACGGACGGGAGAATCGGCCGGTTGCGGGGGTCGGTCCATGGCCGGGTGGGGCAGGTGGCGCCGGGTGGTCCGGGTGGGCGTACGTGCCAGACTACGACGGATGCGGGTGGAGGAGACGAAGGCGATCGCGGCGGCGCTGGGCGTCGAGGTGGTCGCGACCAGGACGCTGGCCGGTGGGTTCTCACACGAGACGAGCCTGCTGGAGCTGGCCGGCGGAGGCGCCGTGGTCGCCCGGCTGGGCGGGCCCGACCCGGTCGTGGAGGCCGCGGTCATGGAGCTGGGCCGTCGTCACGTGCCGGTGCCTGAGGTGCTGCTCGTCCTGCCGTCCGTGGCGGGCGGGCGTCCGGCCATGGTGCTGGAGCATGTGGCGGGCACGCCGCTCGACATCGTGCTGTCCGACCCCGGCGCGGGTGAGTTGCGGGCGTTGGGGGTCGAGGTGGGGCGGGTGGTGGCGAGGATCGGGGTCGCGCGGTTCGACCGGCCGGGGTTCTTCGGGGGTCCCGATCTCGCGGTCGCCGCCGGCCCGCCCTGGTCCGAGCAGTTGCCCGCGTTCGCCGAGAGCAGCATGAGCAAGGTGCCGCCCTCCCGCCTCGATCCGGCGGTACGGGCGGCGTGGGCGCGGTTGTGCGCGGCGCACGCCCCGGCGCTCACCGGCGTGGACGAGCGGGCCAGGCTCGTGCACGCTGACATCAACCCCAAGAATCTCCTGGTCACGCGGGCGGCGGACGGCTGGCGGGTGGACGCCGTGCTCGACTGGGAGTTCGCCTACGCGGGCTGCCCCTACGGCGACGCGGCCAACATGCTGCGGTTCGGGGCCGACTACCCGGCCGGCTTCACCGAGGGCTTCCGGGCGGGGTTCGCCGCGCAGCTGCCCCCCGACCTGCCGCCTGACGACGACTGGGCCTATCTGGGGCGCGTGCTCGACATGTTCGCCCTCACCGACCTCGTCACCAGGCCCGCCGGGCATCCGGTCGCCGACCGGGCCGCCGAGGAGATCAGGCGGT
Source organism: Nonomuraea maheshkhaliensis (assembly GCF_039529435.1). Taxonomy (NCBI): domain Bacteria; kingdom Bacillati; phylum Actinomycetota; class Actinomycetes; order Streptosporangiales; family Streptosporangiaceae; genus Nonomuraea; species Nonomuraea maheshkhaliensis. Next base: position 33,963 of record NZ_BAAAMU010000101.1, on the reverse strand, counting down.
GGGTGGCCGCAGGCGTTCCCCGCTGACGAAACGTCCGCCCGGCCCGTACGGTGCGAGCCGCGGGTCCGGCCACGGCGGGTTCGCTTCTAAGATCCGAGGTGTGGCCAAGTACATCGATCTGCATCCGGACAATCCTCAGCCTCGCCTGATCGGCCAGGTCGTCGAGCTGTTGCGCGGCGACGGGCTGATCGCCTACCCGACGGACTCGTCCTACGCCCTCGGGTGCCGGCTCGGCAACAAGGAGGGCATCGACCGGATCAGGGAGATCCGCCGCCTGAGCGACGACCATCACTTCACCCTGGTGTGCCGGGACTTCGCGCAGTTCGGGCAGTTCGTCCATGTGAGCAATGCGGTGTTCCGGCTGGTCAAGGCGGCGACCCCGGGCGGTTACACGTTCATCCTGCCCGCGACCAAGGAGGTGCCCCGGCGCCTGCTTCATCCCAGGAAGAAGACGGTCGGCGTGCGGATCCCCGATCACGTCGTGACGCAGGCGCTGCTGGCCGAGCTGGCCGAGCCGCTGCTGTCGAGCACCCTGCTGCTCCCCGACGAGAGCGAGCCCATGACGCAGGGGTGGGAGATCAAGGAGACGCTGGATCACGCGCTGGACGCCGTCATCGACGCCGGCGAGTGCGGCGCGACCCCGACGACGGTCGTCGATCTGTCGCAGGACGAGCCGGAGATCCTGCGCCGGGGCACGGGAGATCCGTCCCTGTTCGAGTGAGCGTGTCCGTGATCCGCCGTCATCGCGGGCGACGTGGGGTGGCGGTGGACGGCGGGTGGGCGCGGAGCCAGTCGGCCGCCCGGCGGGCCGACGCCCGTGACAGCCAGGCGTCCTGGACCACCTCGGCCAGCTCCGCGCGGGTGAGCTCACCGATCCTGGCGGCGCGCAGCAGCACCGACGCGTGACCGTCGAAGTGCGGGGTGGTGAAGAACGGCGACGTCTCGTCCTGGACCAGCGCCAGCTTGTCCGCCTCCGACTCGACCCAGAAGACGATCACGTCCGGGTACCGCTCCCCGGTGTCCGGGTCCACCGCGTCCGGGCGCGGGTTGCGGAAGAAGACGAACGACTTGCCGCCCACCTGGTAGATCGGGTTGTCGCCGGTCCCGGGCCAGACGGTCACGTGTGGCATGGACAGGGCCAGCTCGTGCACGTCCTCGACGCGGGCGGGCCGGTCTCCGTCGTCGGTCTCGGTCATGGTCCCAGCGTAGGCGGCAGGGCCCGCGGGCGGGCTCCGGTGACATGACAGAGTTCCCTCGGTGACGCCGGATTCGCTGGATTCGCTGGATTTCGGGGCAGGCCCCAACCGTTCGCGCCCTCCAGGGCGTCTTGTCTACATGAGGGATTCCGAGGCGTTCGAGGCCTTCGTCGCCGCCTGGCACCCGAGGCTGCTGCGTGCGGCCATCCTCATCAGCGGTGACAGGCATCTGGCCGAGGACGTGCTCCAGGAAGCCCTGATCAAACTGGCGCGCCGCTGGACGAAGGTGCACACGGATCCGGTCAACTACGTACGTACCACCTTGTACCGGGACGTCGCGTCCAGACGGCGCAGGCGGCGGGAGTTCGTCTACGAGGAGCCGCCGGAACGACTGGACCAGGACACCTCCGAGGAGTCGGACCTGAAGCTGGTCTTCGCCCGCGCGCTGGCCAAACTGCCGGTGAAGCAGCGCGCGGTGCTCGTGCTGCGCTTCTACGAGGACCTGCCCGTCGGGGAGGTCGCCGCGATCCTGCGGGTCTCCCCCGGGACGGTGAAGAGCCAGACGCACGCGGCGCTGAAGCGGTTGCGCGAGGTCGCTCCCGAGCTGGAGGAGGTGCTGATATGACGGACCAGAGGCTGCGGGAGCTGTTCGGCGAGCTCGCCGAGACCCTGCCGGAGGGTTCGTCCAGCGCGGGAGAGTTGTGGCGGCGGGGCACGCGGGCCCGCCCCCCCCGCCGGTTGACGGCGGCCGCGGCGGTGGCGACGGTCGCCGCGGTCGTCGTGGCCGGGATCGTCATGACGCCGGAACCGGTCGAGCGCGGCGTCGCCGTTCATCCGGACGGCTCGCCCGCGGTCACGACACCGTCCGCTCCCGCCGTGGACGTCGCGCCGCCGCCCGGCGGCGAGGCGGCGCTGCCCGTGCTGGCGACCGCGCTGCCGGAGCGGTGGGCCGGCGTCCCCGTCATGCCCACGGTCTCCGGGGCCGTCCTGGCGCTGGCCGAGTACGGCGACGGGCGGATCTACGCGTTGAAGGCCGACGGCCGCGTCCCCCTGGACGTGAAGCTGGACCAGGCCGTGGACGCGACCGGCTCCCCCAGCCCGCCGCTTGTCCCCAACTCGCTCTCCCCCGACGGGACGATGGCCGCCTTCCCGCAGAAGGACGCGGTGGTGGTCGTCGACCTGGTGGTCGGCCAGGCCAGGCGATACCGGGTGCCGGGGTTCAACCAGGTGGTGCTGTGGCGCGGTGATCGGCTGCTCGTCGAGCAGGCGGCGGCCAACTACCTGCTCGACCTGGCCACCGGAGACGCCACGCGGCAGTTGTTCAAGGGGTTCGCGAGCGCCGCGGGCTACGGCGACCTCAGGATCGTCTCGCCCGGCACGGGCCGCAGGACGCTCATCCGGCAGGGTGACCGGGAGCTGCGGCTGGACGTGGGCGGCATCACCGGCCAGGGCCGGATGCCCGTGCGCGGCCCTGGCGACCACGGGTGGCAGCGCGACGGCCTCGTGGCCAGGTCCGCCCTCGCGCACGACGACCGGCGGGGCCGGGCGGACGTGGTCGTCGTGGCCGACACCGCCACCGGACGGGTGGTCAGGACGCTGCTCCTGCCCTGGGGCGATCAGCCCGGCGCGCGCTGCGGGAAGAGCGGCTGCGCGGTACGCGGCTGGTACGGCCCCGACACGGTGATCGTCGAAAGCGGGGACAGGCTGCTCGGCTGGAACATCGGGACCGGAGCGCTGTCACGCCTCGCCGAGCTGCCCGAGGAGGTGACCGCCTACTCCCTGCGCAGCGGATGATCGGCCCGGCGTCGGCGCCCGGGGTGCGGAATCAGCGCCTCGGGAATGGCGCATGCCGTCATTTTGATAATTCGTCACATGCGAACCGGGCTGATGGCGTCGATTCGCAATAAATACCGGCATTAATGTATCTTCCGCAACTCGCATACTGTGTTTAAACTCGCTTTCGTGACGACACAACTGGCTCGTTACCTCACTCCAATGGAGGACAGCTCCAGGTGGGACGGTTTCGAATTCCGTCCCGGCGACATCGTCATCAATTCTCCGGCGAAGTGCGGCACCACCTGGACCCAGACGATCTGCGCACTCCTCATCTTCCAGTCACCCCGGCTGCCCGCCCCGCTGTCGAGCCTCTCACCGTGGATCGACATGCTCGTACGCCCGAAACAGGAGGTCTGGGACCACCTGTCCGGGCAGCGGCACCGCCGTTTCATCAAGACCCACATCCCGCTCGACGGCATCCCGATCGATCCCCAGGTCACCTACATCACGGTGGGACGCGACCCGCGCGACGTCGCCATCTCCCTGCGCAGCCACGGCAAGAACCTCAAACGCGACGTGATCCGCCGGCTGATCCACCAGGCCGCCCACCCCGGCGGCGGGGCGGCCGACGCCCCGGTGGACGGCCATGACGACCGAGACCTCCTCGACGAACGCACCTACCTGATGCGGTGGGTGGACAACGACGACCCGCCGCACGTCAACCTCGACTCGCTGCGCGCGCTGATCTGGACGCAGAGCCGCGCCTGGGTCCGGCGTACGGAACCGAACGTCGTCCTGCTGCACTACGCCGACCTGTCCCGCGACCTGGCCGGCGAGATGCGGCGGCTCGCCGGGCGGCTCGGCGTCGAGATCGACGAGAGCAGGTGGCCCGAGCTCGTCGAGGCCGCCACGTTCCAGCAGATGCGAAATCGCGCGGACGAACTCGCACCCGACGAGCAACTGGGTTACATCCGCGACCGCAAACGCTTTTTCCGCAGCGGTAAGTCCGGCGAATGGCAGCAGTTCCTCACCGCCGAGGATCGGGCGCACTACGACCGCAGGGTGGCCGGCCTGGCCGAGCCGGACCTGCTCGAATGGCTCCATCACGGGGCGGGCTGACCACATGACCACCCTGTTCGGATAACGCACCAGGAAATACGCAATATGCCGCAAGAAGTGCCCGGGCCCGTGACGATCGAACGCGTTCCCTCGCTCTCCGGCGTCGCCGGGCGTGCGTGGGACGACGTCGCCGACCCTCGGGACCTGTTCCAGAGCCGTGCGTGGCTGCGGGCTCTCGAACGTACCGGTGAGGCGCCCGTCATGTACCTGATCGCCCGCCGGCCCGGGCACTGCCGCATCCTCGGCGCCCTGCCCCTCTACGACTCGCTGCCCAGCCGCGGCGACTACCTCTACTGGCCCGAGCTGCACTTCCAGGACCTGCTGCGGGCCGCGAGCCCGGCCGGCGGGCGGCTGGGGCTGCTGGCCGGTTCCCGGGCGGGCTTCGGGACCCGGCTCGTCCTGGACCCGGCCCTCACGGCCCCGGCCAGGGCCGTGGTCCTGCGCGCGCTCAGGGACGCGGCCGGCGCCGTCGCGGCCGAGCGCGGGCTTCCGTACACCTTCTTCCTGTTCCTCGACGCCGCCTCGTGGCGGGAGCTCGCGCCGGTCACGGGCGACGGCGACCGGCACCGGCTGGCCGGCGTCGCCCAGACCGAGCTGGAGCTTCCCGGTACGTGCTTCGCGGACTACCTGGCGACGCTGCCGCGCAACACGCGTACCAGCGTCCGCAGGGAGGCCGGGCACTTCGCCGAGGTCTGCGCGACCGAGACCGTCCCTCTCCGCGAGGCCGTCCCGGCCGTCGCGCCGATGATCGCGAACGTGCGGGCCAGGCACGGGATGGCCTACAGCGTGGACACGGTCGCGGGGCGGCTCTCGGCGTACGCGTCCGCGCTGGGCGACACCGCGGCGCTGGCCGTGCTGTGCCGGGTGCGCGGCCGCGTGGTCGGCGCCGGGGTGCTGTGCCGGTGGCACGACCGGCTGTACGTGACGGACTTCGGGCGGGTGGACGACGAGAGTCCTGACCCGTTCGTGTACTTCAACGCGGCGATCTACGAACCCATCAGGCACGCGTACGCCATGGGCCTGTCCAGGATCGTCACCGGCGCGGGGGCGGAGCTGGGCAAGGCCAGGCGCGGCGCCGCCGTGCTCCCGCTGGTGCACGTGGCGTGGCCGGCGAACGGCGAGCCCGGGAACGGCGCGGCCGGCGCCGAGCCGGCGCAGAGCCGCAGGAAACACTGGCGCGACCTCCGCGCCGCCCACCCCAGGTACTTCCACCCGGTGTGGGACGAGCTGCTGTGACGCGACATCGATCGGACGAGCGGGAGTCGTGCCCGCGAGGGAGGCCAGCGTGAGCCGACGGGACGAGCCGACCGGCCCCGCCCGCGACACCACCAGCACTGCCGTCACCACCACTACCTACGCGGACACCAGTCTGGGAGTGCTCGGGCGGGCGCCGCGTGACCCGGGCAGGGTCGCACTCGTGCACGAGGACCGCGAGCTCACGTTCGGCGAGCTCGCCGCGCTCGGCGCGGACGTCGGCGAGGTCGTGCGGCGCCACCGGCTGGAGCGCCGCGTGGTGGGCGTGCCCGCCGAGCGCGGCCCGGAGTTCGTCGCGCGACTGCTGGGGCTCTGGGGCGCGGGCGCCGTCCCGGCGATCCTCGGGGACTGGGGTCGTGAACGGGTACGCGGGGCACTGGCGGTCACCGGCGCCGCGGCGGTCTTCGCGCCGTCATCCACTTCCACCGCCGATCTGGAGGTGCTGGACACCTCCAGGGACGGCCGCGCCGGGGACGACGTGAGTCATGTCCTCTTCACGTCCGGGACGACGGGCAGGCCCAAGGGGATCGTCGTCGGACGGGCGGCGTTCGAGGCCGCCTGCGCGGCGTTCTTCGAAGAGCTGCCCATGGACGAGTCGGACCGGATCGCCTTCCTCAGCAGGCCCGGCCACGATCCCAGCCTGCGGGAGCTGATCGCGCCGTGGGTCACGGGTGCGACGTTGTACGTCCCGGGCTCGCGCACGGCCGGCGATGCCCGGCTGGCGGCGGACTGGCTCGCCGCGCACTCCGTCACCGTGCTCCAGGGCTCGCCGGTCCTGCTCCAGCTCATGGCGGGCGCGTCCCCGCGTCCCGTACAGAGTCTGCGGCTGGTCTGCTCGGTGGGGGCGCGGCTCACGGCGGCGGCGCTGCGGGCGACGGCCCGGTTCGCGCCACGTGCCACGATCGTCAACTGTTACGGCGCGTCGGAGACGCCGCAGGTGGTGTGCGTGCACCGGGTTCCTCCTGGCCAGGGGGTCACCGGCGAGGACCCGATCCCCATCGGACGCCCGCTCGGCCACGCCACGCTCAGGATCGTCCCGGAGCCCGCGCAGAACGGCGGCGTGAGTGATGGTGCGGGGCTGGAGGGCCGGTTGCAGGTGGAGTCCTCGGCGTGCGCGCTCGGCTACACCGGCGGGGCTCCGCTGCTGACCACCGACCAGGACGGGCGGCGCTGGTACGACACCGGCGACGTCGTCCGCCTGCTGCCGGACGGCGACCTGTGCTTCCTGCGGCGGGCGGACCGGCAGGTCCAGGTCAACGGCACGCGGGTGGAGCTGGACGAGATCGAGGGCGCCGCCGCCCTGGCCCCCGGCGTGGCCGGCGCGGTGGCGACGTTCGTCGAGGACGGGGCGGGTGTGGGAACCGTGCGCCTGACCGTCGTACGGCGTCCGGGGGCGGCGGTGGACGGCGAGGAGGTCCGTGCGGTGCTCCGCGACCGGCTGGACCCGGCGGTCATGCCGTCGAGCATCGAGGTGCGCGACGAGGCCCGTAACGACGCCAGGAACGACTCCTGGGACGACGAGCCGGGCGAGGATCGGGCCGACGCGTGGGGCGATGAGCGGAGCGACGGCTGGGACGACGAGCCGGGCGAGGACCAGGCCGGGAAGTTGTGGGCGGTCGTGGAGGAGAGCGCGCGGTCGGTGCTCGGCCGGAGCGGGATCGACCCTGACGGCGGCTTCTTCGAGGCCGGTTTCACCTCGATGTCCCTGATGCGGTTCGTGTCGGAGGTCTCCATCCGCCTGGGCAGGGAGATCTCCCCGGTGCTGGTCTTCCGGTATCCCACTTTGCGGGCTTTCGCCGATCACCTGCGGGAGACCCTGGACGACGACCTGACCTGAGGCACCCGGCTCGATCTTGGTACGCGGCAAGCAGATGGGAGGACGAACGACATGAGCGACCTCGTCGAGCCGATTGCGATCATCGGGATGGCCGGCCGTTTCCCCGGGGCGGCCGACACCCGGCAGTTGTGGGAGATTCTCGTGGCCGGCGAGGAGGCGGTGCGGTTCCCCGCCGAGGACGAACTCCGGTCGAGAGGCGTGTCACCGGAGGCGCTGGCCGACCCGGCCTACGTGCGGGCGGTGGCGGAGCCGGAGGGCATCGACCTGTTCGACGCCGGCTTCTTCGGCCTGAACCGGCGCGAGGCCGACGTGTGCGATCCGCAGCTACGGCTCTACCTGGAGACGGCGCACGCCGCCGTGGAGAACGCCGGCTATGACGCGACGCGGCTGGGCAGGGCGGGCGTGTTCTCGTCGGTCGCCGCGAACCGCTACGGGATCGGCCGCCTGATCGGGAACCTGGAGGCGCTCAGGAGTGCCACCGGCATGGGCGCCGGCATGTGGAACAATCCGGACAGCGCGTCGACGCTGGTGTCGTACAAGCTGAATCTGAACGGCCCGAGCCTGACCGTGCAGACCGCGTGTTCGAGCTCGCTGGTGGCGGTGCACCTCGCTGTGAACGCGCTGCGGCTGCGCGAATGCGACGTCGCGCTGGCCGGGGGCGCGGACGTCGAGTTCCCCGTCGGGCACGGCTACTGGTGGGCCCAGGACGGCCCGCTCAGCCGCGACGGCCACTGCCGCCCCTTCGACGCGGCGGCCACCGGCACGATCTTCGGCAGCGGGGCCGGCGTCGTGGTGCTCAAGCGGCTCACCGACGCCCTGGCCGACGGCGACAGGATCTCCGCGGTGATCCGCGCGGTGGCGGTCAACAACGACGGCGCGCACAAGGTCGGCTTCACCGCGCCCAGCGCCGACCGGCAGGCGGAGGTCGTGACGCGGGCCATGGAGCTGGCCGGCGTGGGACCAGAGGACATCGGGTACGTGGAGGCGCACGCCACCGCGACCCGGCTGGGTGACGCCATCGAGATCGCGGGGCTGCGGATGGCGTTCGGCGCGCGGGCGGCGTCGCGGGGCGAGCGGTGTCCCATCGGCTCGATCAAGGGGAACGTGGGCCATCTGGGGCACGCGGCGGGGATCACCTCGCTGATCAAGACCGCGCTGTCGCTGAGCCACGAGCACATCCCCGCGACCGCCAACCTCGGCGAGGTGAACCCGCTGCTCGACCTCGGCAGCTCGCCGTTCGTCGTCAACGACGCGCTGCGGCCCTGGCCCCGGTCGGACGGGGGGCGGCGGCTGGCGGGGGTCAGCTCGTTCGGGATCGGCGGCACGAACGCCCACGCGATCCTCGAAGAGGCGCCGGCTCGGGCGCCCGTCCCCGTCCGGACGGGCGACAACGGCGCCCGCCAGGAGCTGATCCGCTTACCCTCGCCCCTTCCCCGGCCGACCCGCTCGCAACCGGCTTGCCCGGAGCCGGCGGAGCTGATCGTGTGGTCGGCGCGGACGCCGTCCGCGGCCGCGGCCTGGCCTGAGCGGCTCGCCCGATCCTTCGCGGGCAGCTCGGAGCGGCTCGCCGACGTCGCGTTCACGCTGCGTGAGGGGCGCACGCCGCATCCGTTCCGGGGTGCGGTGGTGGTGGAGAGCCTGGCCGACGCGGCGGCCGCCGTGCTCGACGAGGGGCGGCGGATCCTCTCCCCGCCGGAGCGGGCGGACCGCGGCACCGTGTTCCTCTTCCCGGGCGAGAAGGCATGGCACGCCGGCACGGCGGCGGAGCTTCGCCGTACGGAACCGGTGTTCAGGGCGGCCCTGGACGAGTGCGCGCAGATCTTCGAGGCGCTCGGCCTGCCGCTGCGGTCGCTCTGGGAGGGGACGCGGGAGGCCGTGCCGGACCCGCCGGCCGTGGCCGTCGCGCAGGCCGCGGTCTTCAGCGTCGAGTACGCGCTGGGACGGCTCTGGCGGGCGCTGGGCATCGAACCCGACGTGCTGCTCGGCGTGGGCGTCGGAGAGTTCGCCGCCGCCACGCTCGCCGGAGTGTTCACCCTCCATGAGTCGGTACGGCTGGTCAGCGCCCGGGCGGTGGGCGGGCCGTCCTCGGACGGGGCCGTCGAACGCTTCCGCGCCGCCTTCGACGGCATCCGGCCACGGCGTCCCCGGGCCGGGCTCTACTCCGCGACCGGCGGGGGCCTGGTCGAGCCGGCTGCCGCGGGCAGCGCGGACTTCTGGATGCGGTCGCTCGACGGGTCCGTCCTGTTCGAGCGGGCGCTCGACGCGGTGCTGTCCGGTGGTGACCGGGTGCTGGTCGAGATGGGCCCAGGGCGGTCGCTCTCCACCCTGGCCCGTGCGCATCCCCAGGTGCGGGCCGGGCGGCATCTGGTGGTGCCGGTCCTGCCGGCCGGGCCGTCGAAGGGAGCCACGGAACGGGCCTCCCTCCTGTACGCGCTGGGGCGGATGTGGGCCCTCGGCGCGGAGGTGAACTGGGCGCCTCTGTCCGCGTCGGGTGCTCGTGAACGTGTGCCTCTGCCCGGTTACCCGTACCAGCGGGAACGCCACTGGATCGACCCGGACGCCGCCAAGGGCCCGGCCGACCGCGCGCCCGCGCACAAGGCGAACGGCGCATCCGCACACAAGCCAGACAGTGAACCCGCACACGACCCGAGCGGCGGGGCGTTGCGGCTGCCCACATGGGTGGAGGCCGTCCCAGCCGGACGCCACGGGCCCGGCGCCGGGAACGGGTCACGCCCGCTGGTGTTCCTGCCCGACGACCCACGCCGCGCGGCCGAACTGTCCGTCCTGCTCGACCGAGCCGGATGGAACGCGACGCGGGTCCGGCACGGCACCGGGCTGGGACTCCTGGAGGGCGAGTTCACGATCCGTCCCGGGCACCCGGAGGACATCGTCCGGCTGCTGGACGAGCTGAGGGACTCGCAGCGCTACCCGGAGCTCGTCGTCGACGCCACCCAAATCGGCGACCTGCCGGACCCCGACCTGACCACCATCGACGACCAGCTCGACGCCGGTTTCCACCGAATCGTGGACCTGCTGCGGGAGGCGGCACGCCGCGCACCCGACAAGCGCGGCCGCGATGTCCTGATCCTTACCGAACTGTCCGCTGACGTGACGGGCGGCGAGCGCGTCCACCCCGTCCGGGCCATGCTCCTCGGCCTCCTACGCAGCTACATGCTGGAGAACCCCCGTTCCCGCTGCAAGCTCATCGACGTCCAGAACGGCGTGGGCGGCAACCGGCTACTCGCCGAGCTGCGCATCCTCGACCACTCGGAGATCGTCGCCCTGCGAGGAGACCGGCGCTGGGTCCCCGGCGAACGACCGCTCACCCTCGACGACACGCTCCCGGACGACCCGGCGGGGGAAACCACGGCCCTCCCCGGCATGCCTCCCGACCACACCACTCTGGCCGACTCGGCTGCTGACCGCGCGAGCCTGCACGGCGCGGCCCCCAACGGCTCGACACCTCATGGCGATGACGCAGCCGGTACGAGCTCCAGCAACGCGGGGTTCAGTGCTGCGGGGCCGGCTGGGCTGCGGCGTGAAGGCGTCTATGTGATCACTGGTGGGCTCGGAGGGCTCGGCCTGGCCGTGGCGCGGGGCCTGGCGGAGACCGGGTTACGGCCGCGCCTGCTGCTACTGGGCCGCCGTACGGACGGGCACGAGGACGAACTGGCCGAGATCAGGGCACTCGGGGCCGAGTGCCGGGTCGAGGCGTGCGACGTGACCGACGTGGAAGCGCTGCGCCGCGTGATCGGCCAGGCGTCGGACTCCTCCGGCGGCGTCAACGGAGTGTTCCATCTGGCGGGGGTGGCGGGAGACGGCATGCTCCTCTTCCGGACGCGGGAGCAACTGTCAGCGACGCTCGCGCCGAAGGTGCACGGCACTCTGGCGCTGATCGAGGTGCTGCGCGACCGGCCCGGCCTCGACTTCTTCGTGGCCTTCTCCAGCCGGGCCGCACTCAGGGGCCTGGTCGGCAGCGCCGACTACGCCGCCGCCAACGCGTTCCTCGACGCGGTGGTACGCCGGCAACCGCTGGCGGACTGCGCCTCGGTGACCGTCAACTGGCCGTCGTGGACCGAGGTCGGCATGGCCGCCCGCCAGGAGCCGCAGTCACACGCCGGGCGTCCGGGCCCGCGCACGGGACCAGGAACGGAGCCGGGACCGGAAGCGGAACCGGGACCGGAAGCGGAACCGGGACTGGGGGCGGGGACGGGACCGGGGGCGGGACCGGGGACGGGACCGGGGGCGGGGACGGAGCCACCGTCGGAGACGGCTGTGCGTCGGTGGTCGGTCCCGTTGTCGGCCGAGAACTATCCCATCCTCGACGAACACCGCATGGACGGCATCCCGGTGCTGCCAGGCACAGCCCAGGTCGACTTCGTCCTGCGTGCCTTCCGCGAGGCGGTCGACCCCGTCAACAGCCGGCCCGCACGGGTGCGCCACATGGTCTTCCGGCAGCCCATCACCACCCCGGAGCCCGTCTCGCTGGAGGTCGCCTTCGAGCCGCACGAGGACCTCTGGCGCTTCACCGTACGCACCGCGCCACTGTCTTCGCCCCCCGGCTCCGCCGGCGACCACCGCGTGCACACGACAGGCGAGATCGGCCTGGTGGACGCCACAGCGGGCACGGTGGACCTCGACGAGCTGCGAGCGTCGCTGACCAACCGGCGCACGCCCGTGAACGACCCGGCCAACCGCCTGTTCACCATCGGTCCGCGCTGGCCGGGCGAGGAGATATGGACATCAGGGAAGGATCCGGGCACAAAGCTGGCCGTACTCACCTTCTCCGACGCCTTCAGTGACGAGCTCGGCGAGCACGCGCTGCATCCCACACTGCTGGACGCGGCGGTGTCGCTGGCACGCGATCCCGACCTGGAGCCACCGCACGCCCCGTTCGCGTACCAGTCGATCGTGGTGCACCGGCCGATCCCGAGCCGCGCGTACAGCCACATCCGCCGGCGACCGAGCGGCGCCGACACGATCGTGGCGGACATCGACGTGCTGACGGCGAACGGCGAGGTGGCCGTCGAGGTCAGGGGCTTCACCATGCGCCGCGTCGACGAGTCGATGGTCGCCTCCGACACCCGCCGCGACGAGCGGGACACCGGCACCGGACCCGGCCCCTCGCCAGGCGACGCCATCACGCCCACCACCGGAATCCGCCTACTGCTCCAGCTCCTGGCCCGGCCCGAGCACCGGCAGGTGGCGATCACCGTCCCGGGACACGACGCCGTCATGAGGAACGCGACCACGACCGTCCGAGAGGAGCCCGCCGCCGGCGCACCCCGCAAGCCGCCGGCCCCGGCCGGTACGCGCCCCGCCACCACCTCCGAACGGCCCTCGGACGAGACGCCACAGCACCAGGCACAGGAGCAGGTGCCGATCGAGGACCGGCTGGCGGAGATGTGGTGTGCCGAGTTCGGGCTGGATTCGGTCGGCCCGGACGAGAACTTCTTCGACCTGGGCGGCGACTCCTTCGCCGCCGTCGGCCTGGTCGAGGAGATCCGCCGGGCCTTCACCGTGGACGTGGGCATCGCCGTGATCTTCGACCACCCGACGGTGGCCGAGCTGGCCGCCGAACTACGCCGGCTGAGCGAGTGAGGGGAGACCTGGAAGAAACGACGTCACCAGCGCACGAGAGGTTCATCCGGAAAATGCGCTGAGCCATTCTCGAAGCGTCTCGGAAGGCAGCTCTTCGACCATCTGGTGGCCCCCTGCGACCATATGGACGGAGAGCCATCTCGTCGTGTAAGAATGCCACTCGTCGAGGCTTTCCGAGCTCCACGAACTGGCGTCGTCCTTGGCGCCAACCGCGACGATCGGCGCGTTCAACGTGGGCCGCGGATCCGATTCCAGATAACGATTGAGCAGCCGATATTCCGAGCGCCAGAGGCGGGCGTATTCGGCCAGCGCCGCCGTGTCCGCGATGTGCGGCGGCGCGTCGAGTTCCGCCGCCAGCGCCCGGTCCGGCAACTCCGCCAGCGGCGAGACGGGCGTGCGGTGCGGCGGATACTGGCACATGACGACGACGCCCCGCACCCGCCCGTCCAGCCGCGCGGCCGCCTCCAGGCAGACCAGCGCGCCCATGCTGTGGCCGACGAGCACGACGTCAGCGACGCCAGAGCGGTCGACGAGGGACGCGAGCGCCGCACCGCGCGAGTCGACGGAGGGTACGTTCATGGGCTCGCTCCAGACGGCCCGGCGGACGACGGGTTCCAGGCCGGGCTCGTTCCAGCGGTCCACGAATTTCGTCCGGCCGCCGAGCCCGGGGACGAAGACGACGCCACCGTCGTCGTCGAGCGGCGGGCTGACCACGTAATTGGCAGGTTCCTGAGCGGCCACGTCAATTCTCTCCTCTGCGCACCCGTTGACAAAGCAAGGAAAACAACGTAGAGACCATTGGCCGCGGCCCGCTCCCGATTTCGGAACGGTCTCCGCATACCGCGGCGCTTACCGCTGATTTTTCTTCCCAGAATACTGGATCATTTATATGCACCTATGGCAAAGTGTGGCAGGTGACCACGCTGCTTGCCGCCGCCGTGATCATCCTGCTCGCCTCTACGGTGCACGCGGTGACCGGATTCGGATACGCCCTCGTCGCCACTCCACTTCTCGCCCTCACCGTCGACCCGCACACGGCGGTGGTCGCCACCACACTGTCCGCCCTGGCCATGACCATCACCATCGGCGTACGCCAGCGCCACCACGCCGAATGGAAGGTGGCCATGATCGCCATGGCCGGCATCCTGCTCGGCATGCCCCTGGGCCTCTGGATCTACGGGGCCACATCCGAGCGGGTCCTCACCGCGCTCATCGGCATCGGCGTCCTGGGCTGCACCCTGATGGTGTGGCGCCGGGTGAAGGTGCCGGGCAACGTCCCCGTGCTGGTGGGAGTCGGCCTCCTGTCCGGCGCGCTGTCCACCTCCACCGGCACCAACGGACCGCCGATGGTCGCCGCCTTCCAGGGCATGGGCTACGACCCGCACAAGTTCCGCGCCACCCTCGCCGCCGTGTTCGCCGGCACCAGCGTCTTCAGCCTGATCGGCTTCGCCGTGGCCGGCCAGGTCAACTCCCAGTCGCTCTGGATCGGGCTGGTGGGGGTGCCGGTGGTGCAACTCGGCTACTTCATCGGCGACGCGGTGTTCAGCCGCATCGACCCCGACCGCTTCCGCCGGGTCGTGCTGCTGGCCCTGATCGTCAGCGCGGGAATGACCCTGTTCAGCGCGCTCAACAGCTGACGCCGGCGGTCACCACCCCGGACGTCACGGCGAGACCACCGTGCCGCGCGCCGCGCGGGGCTCCGGCACGGTGGTCGTCGCCCGTCACGGAAGGAAGAGCCGCGGCTGAAAGCACCCTCACGCTCGGAAGGTGCCGTACCTCGTGACGCGAGTCAAGACCGGTGCGACGGCAACTCCGGATACAGCGCACGGGCCAGCCGAACGGGGTCCGGCAACGGAACCGCGGCCAGAACGGGGCAGTGCCGCCGCTGGTGGGCGATGAGCCCGGCAAGGACCGTAGCCAGCCCATCGCACCGGGCGAAGATCCGGTCATCGGCTGCGTCATCATCCGCGACGTCGTCTTCTTCCCCATTACCCGGATCGCCGGACCGCCACCGGGCTTCCCCTCCAACATCGTCCAAGGCAAGAGCTACGACCTGTCCTCTCGAGTGGCACCTTTTTGAGGTGCTCCTCAGGCGTTGAGCCACTCGATCGGTGCTTCGGACGGCGCGCATGCGACCACGAGGCAACGCCGTCTGGCGCGTCGCCTCGCTCTCCGTTCGGACCCTTCCAGAGTCTCGACGGCATCGGCCTGACGACCGCGGACCACGTCGACCGTGTCAGGGTGCCCCCGGTTCAGGAGAAGCTCATCTCCGCCAGGCCCTTCTCCAGGGTCACGTCGGGCGAGTAGCCAAGCTCCGTCCGCGCGGCGGTGATGTCGTAGGAACGGTCGCGGCCGGTGAAGCTCACGAGCCAGTTCGTCAGCGAGGGCGCCGACTTCCGGCGGAGCAGGCGGGCCGTGCGGTCCATCATCGCCGCCATGGGCGCCGCCATCGCCAGGGGGACGCTGCGGCTCTTGGACAGGTCCACGCCGCGGGTCGCCAGCAAGGGGGTGAGGAAGTCCCGGATGGGGATCGGCGTGCCGTCCGTCACGTAATAGACCCCGCCGGGGCGGCCCCGGGTGAGGGCGAGGAGTGTGGCGGCGGCCAGGTTCTCGACGTGGACGAAGTCGACGATGTGCCTGCCGTGATCGATCCAGGCGAACCGTCCGGCCTCGGCGACCTCGACCATGTCGTTGATCGTGGCCATTCCGCGGCCCCAGATGAACGGCGGGCGGAGCACCACCAGCTCGGTGTTCTCGCTGGGGGATTTCAGGAGTGCGCGCTCGGTGGCCAGTTTGACCCGGCTGTAGGCGATGTTCGGCCGGCCTTCCGGGGTCGACTCGTCGACGACAGGGCGACGTTGACTGCCCGTGGAGACGGATGCGGCGCTGATGAGCACGAAGCGGCGCACCCCGGCCGCGACGCTCGCGGCGTGCAGGGCGACCGTCGGCACGTGATTGGCCCGTTCGAAGAGCGAGTCGGGTCCCCAGAACTCCATGTGAGCCGCGACGTGCACGACCGCGTCGGCCTCGCGCAGCTTGGCGAGCCAGTTCGGCGCCGGGGAGCCGGCCTGGCCGAGGTCCATGAGATCGCCGGGAACGGGCTCGGCTCCGGCCGCACGTACGCGCTGAATGCTCGGGCCCGATCTGGCGAGTGCCATGACCCCGTGCCCTTCGGCGATGAGGCGATGGACGAGAACGCCGCCGACGAAACCGCTGCCGCCGGTGATGAAGATCTTCATGCTTCCGCTCCTGGTGGTTGATCGCACGCACACTCCCGCAAATACATTGGCATCGAATACTTTGATGTCGATGTATTGGCGTCTATGTAACCTCTCGTACGATGGGTGCGTCAAGCAGGAGGTGGGCGATGCCGCACGCGAGGAAGAGCGTGACCGCCGCACAGGTCGCCGACGAGTTCAGTCGTACGGCGAAGGTTCTCGTGCGCCACTTCAACGAGCGGCTGGGCGAGCACGGGGTGTCGACGCCGAGGTCCCGCCTGGTGGTGGAGGTGGCGCGTTCGCAGCCTGTTCGTCTCACCGAACTCGCCCTCGCGGTCGGTATCGCCCAAGGGACCGCATCCACCTTGGTCGACGCGCTCGTCCGCGACGGGCTGCTCGAACGCCAGGCCAGCGCGGACGACCGCCGGTCCGTGCTCCTTCACGTGACAGAGCAAGGGGCCGCGCTGGCGCAGGAGTGGACGGCCGGCTATGAACGGGCGGCGGAAGAGTTGTTCAAGCCGCTCACCGCCGAGCAGTTGTCGGCACTGGTCGACATCCTGCGGACTCTCAGCGCCGACGAGGCGCCGACGGCTGACCGCTGACGGCCGTCGCCATGTCACCCGCCGGGCCGGCGGACCGGCTTGCGATCTGTCCTGGACAAGGCTTTGTCCACATTGTCCAGGGCACCTGATCTGGGCAGACAGAAGGGCGGCGTGCCGTGGCACGCCGCCCCGTGGGCAGGTCGCTCAGCCGCAGGCCGCGGCGGTGGTGCCGCTGCCTCGGTTGACGCGGCCGGTCCCGGCGGCCACGGTGCCCGAGGCCTTGGCGCAGACGCCGCTCGGCGCGTAGACCATGTCGCCCCAGTGGTGACCGCCGTTGCCGGCGCGGTAGGTGAACGACACCCGCTTCGAGCTGGTGAAGACCGTGATCGAGCCGGTCGCGTTCTTCGGCACCTGGGCCTCGCCCCAGTTGGTGCCGCAGCGCCGCGAGTAGTACAGCCGGATCGAGCCCAGGCTGTCACCGATCTCGTTCACGAGTGAGGCCTTCTTGCCCGTGAAGACCTTGCTGTTCGCGCATCCGCTCTTGTACGGGTCCTTCCCGTCGTACGGGTGCGCGCTCGCCGGCCCCGTGCTGAGCAAGAGCGTGCTGATCGCCGCCGCGGAGACCGCGAGGGCGGCTATGTGGATCTTCATGTCGAACCGGCTCCTTACCGGAAGGCGAGGGCTCCGGGCCCCCGCGTGGTCAGCAGTCCCTGGTGATGTTCGTGAGATTCTCGGCCAGGCCCTTGTGGAATTTCTTCCTGCCCTTGGTGCCGCCGTTCGTGGCCAGGCATTCCTTCCGCGTTCCAGCTGGCCCCTTGAAATGCAGCTGGGCGTACACACGGTGGGAGCAGTGATTGTTGAAGTAGACCGTCGTGGACGAATTTCCGTCCGACCACGAGTAATTCGTCTTCTTTCCGCTGGGCTTGATGCAGCGGACGCTGTCGCGTTCCACCGCCTGAGCAAGGCTTGTCGAAGTGCCCGTCGCGGTGGTCGTGCTCGCCGTCGCGGACGCGGCGGGTGCGCTCAGCAGTGCCACGGCGGCTCCGCAGGTCACCAGGGCCACGGTCAGCTTCCTGTCGGTCATGGTCGCGCCCTTTCGTTCCGGGGAAATGTCCGTGGAAAAGGGAGGGGTTTCCGGCTTTCGTGGTACGGCGCGGCGAATGAAAGGCGCCGGCCGGGTAATTCCCTCCGATGGTCCGCCGATTCGGCGACCGCTCGGGTCGCGGTGTGGCGGCCTTGACGATTCCGACTATGCCCCGCCGAACGGGTGGCGGCAACGGACTTACGTCGGAGAATTGTCCAAGCATTGTCCAGGGCGTCCCTTGGACAAAGGCCCCCTCGTTCAGCGGGACCCCGCGCGCGGGCGGGCGGTCAGCTCAGGCGTGCGCGGCCGATCCCTGAACGCGGGCGGTCGGCTCAGACGCGGACGATCGCGGTGTGGGCGTGGCCGCGGCTGCCGCCGACCTCCACCTTGATCGCGCGCTTGGACCTGCGCACGCTGCGGTCGCCCCGCTCGATCGAGCGCACCGGCCAGGGCAGCGTGATCTTCACCTCGTCCGCGGTCCGCGACGGGTCGGCGACCGCGAGCCGTACCCGCTCGTCGTCGCGGCGCACCAGCAGCGTGCACGGGCCGTCGGCGGCGAGCGGCCCGTCCATGGTCTGGACGGTCCCGGCGCGCCAGAAGACGGCGGCGAGCACGTCTCCGCGGGAGATGACCTGCGCCGTGCCCGAGTTGGCGATGATCCTGACCCGCAGGCGGTAACCGGCGGTCTGCGCGGCGGAGGCGCCGGGCAGGACGGCGTAGGCGTAGCGCGCCTTGCGCGGGTCGACGCCGTGGTCGAGGAGGATCGTGGTGTAGTGGCGGGTGACGGGGGTCGTGTCGCCGCCGGTGGTGGCGCCCTTGTCGATGTCCCGCCAGCGTCCCGTGCACTTCTTGCGGATCACCTGCGGACCTGGGCCGTCGAGCAGCGCGTACCCGGCCACGCCGGGCAGGTGCACCCAGTCCTCGCCCTTGGTCAGCGGGGGATGGCGGTCGTGGGTGTTGCGGTTCTCCACGATGGTCTCGATCCGGCGGCCGTCGGAGGCGGTGATGCCGGCGCCGAGCGCGATCACCGCGTCGTCCAGCAGGAACCACGCCTTCCTGGCCCGCAGCGAGGAGCCGCCGGCGATCAGCCGCATGGCCGCCACGCCCCACTCGCCGTCGAGCGCCACGCCGCCCGCCCACGGGGTGGGCGGCAGGCGGCGGTGGCCGTGCTGGAGATCGGCGCGCCGGCGGCGGTCGACGGTCGTGCCGGGCAGCCGGTACGGGTCGATCGTCGGCCACAGGTCGTCGTTCCAGTGGGTGAGGTCGCCGGTGTAGAGGTAGGTCATGCCGTCGCCGGTGTACCAGCCGTGCAGGTTCTCCCGGTTCATCGCCTCGGCCGCGCCGATCCGCTCCGAGCTCATCGCGATCGCGTACGCCCAGGTCGGACGGCGGTGCACGACCCGGTCCATGTCGGCGAACACGTACGTGCCCGTCATACGCGGCCCGACCGGCACCGACGGGTCGTTCAGCAGCGCCGCCGCCTTGGCGATGCTGGCGGGGGGCGCCAGCGTGACATAGGGGACGGCCGTGTTGCGGGTGAGCCAGCCCTTCACCATCGGCCGCCAGCGCGCGGCGTGACGCTCGGGCGCCGACTCCAGCAGGGTGAGGACGGCCTCGATCGTCTTCTGGCCCGAGTGGTAGTCGCGGTGGCCCTGCACCGAGATCTGCCGGCCGCGCACGCAGTCCATCATCAGCCCGTCGAAGACGAACGGCGCGAAGGAGCGGTCCACGAGGTCGTAGACGCCGCCGACGCCGGTGAGCTCCCAGGGCGAGCGCGCCAGCATCGCGATCAGCTTGGCCACGCTCTCCAGGAAGTCCACGCCGTAGCTGCCGGTGTACGGGTAGACGTCGTGCTGGATGAACGACCCGTCGCGATAGAGGCCGTCGCCCGGCCCCCTGGTCGGCCGCAGCAGCGCGGAGACCGCGGCCCTGGCCCGCCTGACCAGGCGTTCGTCATGGGTGAGCAGCCCGCGCATGGCCACCGCCATGGCCTTGCCGGCCCGGTTGGCGCCGGTCTCGACGACGCCGGGGTGGCTGACGCGGCGCTCGGGGTCGGGGCACCATCGGCGCAGCGGGCGCAGCCAGCGGGCGACGCGGTCGCGGGGCAGGCCGTCGTAGAGCAGGGCGCAGGTGTCGGTGAGCGCGCGGGGCACGCCGATCTCCCACCAGAACCAGTTACTGCCCCGCCGGTCGAGCCGCTCGTTGTAGGCGTGCTCGTACAGGAAGTCGAGCGCCCTGACCGCGGTCTCGGCGACCTGCCTGTCGCCGTGCATGGAGGTGCCCGGCGTGGCCCAGCCGAGCGCCAAGGTGCGCATGCGGTTGTAGGAACGGTTGAAGTCGCCCGTACGCGGGTCGCCCAGCGGCAGGTCCGGCCAGAGGCTCGGGCGGCGGGGGTCGGGTTTCATCTTGCGCAGCACCGCCTTGGCCGAACCCTCGACCGCCCGCGTCTTGTCGGCGTAGGCGGGATCGTACGTCGCCCCGGCCAGCAGGCTCACCCACCGCTCGCGCGCGGCG
The DNA here is from genome assembly GCF_039529435.1 of Nonomuraea maheshkhaliensis. Classification (NCBI taxonomy): domain Bacteria; kingdom Bacillati; phylum Actinomycetota; class Actinomycetes; order Streptosporangiales; family Streptosporangiaceae; genus Nonomuraea; species Nonomuraea maheshkhaliensis. Next base: position 13,822 of record NZ_BAAAMU010000101.1, on the reverse strand, counting down.
TCGAACGCCGCCGCGTCCAGCCCTCTGTCCAGCCCTCTGTCCAGCCCCGCGTCCACTCCCGCCTCCGCCCTCGCCTCGGCCCCCGTTGCCCCCGCCGGCTGGTCCCAGAGCGCGAGACCGGTCACGGCCGTGGCGCCGAGCAGGGCGGAGCGCCGGCTGAGGGGGTGGGTCATGGAGTCCTTCCGGCGGTCGGGGGGAAGATGAGCTGAAAAGATCCTATGTCGACAGACGCGTGGATCTTTTCCGCTCCCCCGGCCGGGCTCTCCCGGTGGGGCGGTCAGGCGGGGCCGAAGACGCGGATCGCCTCGGGCGGCAGCTCGACGATCAGCTCGGAGCCGTGCCCGACGGCCGTCAGCGTGCGCACGACCAGCTCCCGCTCCCCCAGCTCCGCCACGTACCGGTAGTGATCCCCGAGGAAGGCCCGCGAGACCACCTTGACCGTGACCACGTTGACCGCGTCCACGGGGACGTCGCCCGGCGCGTGCACCACGATGCGCTCGGGACGGACGGCCAGCCGCACGTCACCGGCGAGGTCCGGACCGGCGACCGTCAGCGGGCGGCCCAGCCCGTCGAGCGACACCTGCGCGGTGCCGCCGGCGCCCGGCACAGCCCGGCCCGCGAGCACGTTCACGCTGCCCACGAAGTCGGCGACGAACTCGTCCGCGGGCTCGTGATAGATCTCCTCCGGGGTGCCGACCTGCCGCACCCTGCCCTGGTCCATGACCATCACGCGGTCGCTCATGGACAGCGCCTCGTCCTGGTCGTGCGTGACGAAGACGGTGGTGACGCCGATCCGCTGCTGCAGGGCGCGCAGCCACTCCCTGGCCCGTTCGCGCAGCTTGGCGTCCAGGTTGGAGAACGGCTCGTCCAGCAGCAGCAGGTCGGGCGGGTGCGCCAGCGCGCGGGCCAGCGCCACCCGCTGCTGCTGCCCGCCGCTGAGCTCGTGCGGGTAGCGCCGCTCCAGGTGGCCCAGCTCGACGAGTTCGAGCACCTCGCGGACGCGGGCGGCCCTGGCCGGGCGTTTCACCCGGCGGAGTTTGAGCGGGTACGCGACGTTGTCGTGCACCGACAGGTGCGGCCAGACCGCGTACGACTGGAACACCACGCCGCAGTTGCGCCGCTCCGGTGTCACGTCGATCCGGCCGCCGTCGAACACCACCCGGTCGCCGAAGGCGATGGTCCCCCGGTCGGGCGAGTGCAGCCCGGCGATCGACCACAGGGTGGTCGACTTGCCGCAGCCGCTGGGGCCGAGCAGCGTGAACAGCTCGCCGTCGCGTACGTGCAGATCGAGATCGTGCAGCACGGCGTTCGAGCCGAAGCTCTTGGCGACCTTGGTCAGCATGAGATCAGGCATGTGCCCGCACCCCCAGGAAGAGTCGTCCGGCGCCCAGCACCGCGAGGGTGATGACCATCTGGATCACCCCGAAGGCGGCGACGGCGCCGCCGGTGCTCGTCGCCGCGAGTTGCAGCATGGTCAGGCCCATGACCGGCGTCCGGTCGGTGACCAGGAAGACGGCGGGGTCGGCGTCGTTCAGCATCGAGACGAACAGCAGCACGAAGCACGCGGCCATGGCGGGCGCGCACAGGCGCAGCACGACGCTCACCGCGGCCTGCCACCAGGTGGCCCCCGACGTGCGGGCGGCGCGGACGAGGTCCTCGCCGATCGCGGCCAGCGCCGGGTAGAACACGCCGTAGCCGAGGGCGAGGCTGCGCACGGCGAACGCGAGCCCGATCCCCCACAGGCTGCCGCGCACGGCGCCGCCCGGGTCGAGGATGGCGAACGACCAGAAGAACGCCATGCCCGTCACGAGTCCCGGCATCATCCTGGGCCAGACCACCGCCTGCTGCAGCGAGCCGCGGAAGCGGAAGGAGGAGCGGTGGGCCACCACCGAGACGACGGCGATGGCCACCGTCGTGAGCAGCCCGCCCGCTCCGGCGATGAGCAGGCTGTTCACGATCGACTCGCCCCAGATGGGATGCTCGGCGATGGCCTGGAAGTTCTCGACGGTCAGCACGGACCATGGGGTGACGTACGGGGTGAGGATGGTGGTGAAAGCCGACATCACCACCCCTACCAGCGGCACGACGACGAACACCGCCAGCACGACGGCGAGCAGCGCCGCCGGCAGCCACCGGGCCGGTCCGAGGCCCACCACGCGGGTCGCGGTGGCCTTGCCGGTGACCGTCGTGTAGCGGGAGGCGTCCCCGACGAGCCGGTTGCGCAGGACGAGCAGCCCGGAGACGCAGATCAGGAGGAAGACCGCGCCGGCGGACACCAGCCCCTGGTTCGGCGGGGCCGCGTTGATCCAGTGGTCGTACAGGTAGGTGGAGACGAACCTGATGTTGTTGGAGAAGCCCAGGATCAGCGGCAGGCCGAGCGCCTCGAAGGAGATGGCGAAGACGAGCAGCGCCGAGTTGAGCACGGCGGGACGCAGCAGCGGCACGGTCACCGAGAGCAGCGCCCGCAGCGGGCTCGCGCCGGCGCTGCGTGCCGCGTCCTCCAGGGCGGGGTCGATGGCGAGCACGGTGGTGCGGCAGAAGAGGAACACGGTCGGCGCGGCCACGGAGGTCGCCACCAGCACCATGCCCGGCAGGGTGTACAGGTCGACGGGGAACGTGAGCACGGTGTTGATCTGCAGCCAGGAGCTGACGTACCCCGACGGCGCCCACATCGCCATCCAGCCGACGATGAGCACGAGGCCGGGCAGCATGATCGGCAGGATGAGCACGGCGGCGAGGAGCCGGCGCAGCGGCACGTCGGTGCGCGACAGCAGCACCGCCGCGCCCACCCCCAGCAGCACGGACGAGACCGTGGTGAGGGCGGCGAAGGCGGCGCTGTTGCCGACCGCGGTCCACCAGGCCGGGTCGGTCAGCAGGTCGCGGAAGTTCCCGAGCGTGAGCCCGCCGCCGGAGCGGTAGAGGGGCGTCGACCAGAGCGAGGCCAGCACGATCGGCACCACGGGGCCGACGACGACGAACAGGGTCAGGGCCCAGATCAGGTAGTGGCTGGCGGTCGTCGGCACGGACGGGCGCCACGGCCCGCGGGCGGCTTTCCGGCCCGCCGTCCCCGGCCGGGGGCCGGCTGTGAGGGTCACCGGCCGAAGGCCTTGTTGAAGCGGGCGGCGATCTGGTCACGCTGGTCGGCGAGCTGCTTGTCGTACGTGCCGATGATCAGGTTGTCCTCGCCGACGATGGCCTTGACCTGGGGCAGGCCGAAGTCGCACGTCACGCCGTCGCGGTAGGGGGTGAAGCCGCCCTGGCAGGCGGCCTCCTGGCCGGCGACCGACAGCAGCCAGTTGACGAAGACCTTGGCCGCGTTCGGGTGCTTCGCCTTGGCGGTCACGCCGACGCCGCGCGGCAGCAGCGGCGTGCCGTCCTTGAGGTAGCTGTAGTTGACGACCTTGGCGACGTCGTCGGTGATGAACGCGCGGACGGTGCCGGAGACGAAGAACTCGGCGGCGTACTGGCCCTGGGCGAGCTTGGTCACCAGGGGGCCGTTGCTGGACTCGACCGCGGCGTGGGGGCCGATCTTCTCCAGCGTGGCCCAGCCGGCCTCGCCGTACTTGCCGAGGTAGGCGCTGGTGGCTCCGTACTGGATGACGTTGCTGATGTCGGTGGTGGCGATCTTCTTGTCCAGCTTCCGCGCCATCGCGGCCAGCTCCACCATCGTCTTGGGCTGCTGGGCCTCGGGCAGCACTGCCTTGTTGAACACCGCGACGACCGGGTCCACGGACATGGAGTAGACGCCGGGGCCGAGGACGGCGTGCTCGGGCAGGTTCGGCGTGTTCGGGTCCTTGTAGTCCATGACGTTGCCGTTCGCGATGAACGACAGCCAGCCGACCGCGTCGCTGCTCATGACCACGTCGGCCGAGGCCGCCCCTGAGGCGGCCTCGGTCTCGTAGCGCTGGAACATCTCCTGGTTGCCGAGCGTGAGGCTGCGCGCCTTGATGCCGGGGAACGCCTTCTCGAACGCCTTCACCAGCGGCGCCATCTGCTGGTCCTCGGCGTTGGTGTAGAGCAGGACCTCGCCCTCGCTCTGCGCCGCCTTGAGGGTGGCGTCGTCCACGGGGGTGACCGCGGAGGCCTTGCCGACGTCCGCCGTGGCCGTGGGCTTCGCGGCGGGGGCGTCACCGGCCGGAGCGCCGCACGCCGAGGTGAGGGCGGCGGCGAGCGCGAGGGGCAGGAATGCGGTCCTTCTCATGATGTTCCTCGGGTTCTTCGACGGCGGCGACGGCGCCGGGACCTGATGCGGAGGACCGTGGGGGCGGCGGGATCACGGTCGACTCACTGTGACACCCGCCATCTTGTGAATGCTATGGCAAAACTGTCAATAGTTGCAGACTGCTTTTGCCATGGGATCTTTGGGGGCCGGAATGCGGGCATGACGGCACGGCTCGGCGCGGTTACGGGGCTGGGGTCAGATCATCCGGCCGCCCGGGGCCACGGTTGCGTGACCGGGATCAGCCGGCCGCCTGGGCCGCGGCCCGGCCGGCCACGCGGCCGGAGAAGAGGCAGCCGCCGAGGAACGTGCCTTCCAGGGCGTTGTAGCCCATCATCCCGCCACCGCCGAACCCGTTGACCTCCCCTGCGGCGTACAGGCCGGGCAGCGGGCTGCCGTCGGCGCGCAGGCAGCGGCCGTCGAGGTCGGACTCCAGCCCGCCGAGCGTCTTGCGCGACAGGATGTGCAGCCGTACGGCGATCAGCGGCCCCGCCTTCGGGTCGAGCAGCTTGTGCGGGGCGGCCACCCGGCTCAGCCGGTCGCCGCGGTAGTTGCGCGCGCCCCTGATCGCGGTGATCTGCGCGTCCTTGGTGAACGCGTGGTCGATCTCGCGGTCGCGCGCCTCGATGAGGGAGCGCAGCGCCGGCTCCGTGAGCTCGGGGGCGTCCGGGTCGGCCAGCTTGTTCATGCCCGCGACCAGCTCGGCGAGGCTGGCGGCGACGACGAAGTCGGCGCCGTGCCGCTTGAACGCCTCCACCGGGCCCGGTGCCCCGCTCTTGACCCGCGACAGGACGAGCTTGACGTCCTTGCCGGTGAGGTCGGGGTTCTGCTCCGACCCCGAGAGCGCGAACTCCTTCTCGATGATCTTCTGGGTGAGCACGAACCAGGAGTAGTCGTAGCCGGTCCGCCGCAGGTGCCGCAGGGTGCTCAGGGTGTCGAAGCCGGGGAAGCAGGGTGCGGGCAGCCGTTCGCCGGTGGCGTCGAGCCAGAGCGAGGAGGGGCCTGGCAGGATGCGGATGCCGTGGTTGTCCCAGATGGGGTCCCAGTTGCGCAGACCCTCGACGTAGTGCCACATCCGGTCCGGGTTGATCACCCGGGCGCCGGCCGCCTCGGCGATGCCGAGCATGCGGCCGTCCACGTACGCGGGCACGCCGGAGACCATCGTCCTGGGCGGCTCGCCCAGCCGGGCCGGCCAGGCCCTGCGGACCAGGTCGTGGTTGCCGCCGATGCCGCCGCTGGTGATGATCACGGCCTGGGCGCGCAGCTCGAAGTCGCCGGCCGCGACGCGCGAGGTCGGGCGGCCCCGCTCCGCGTCGTCCGGCTCCAGCACCTGACCGCGTACGCCCGTGGCCGCGCCGCCCTCGACGATGAGGTCGTCCACGCGGTGGCGGAAGGCGAAACGGATCCGCCCTTCCTCGGCGTGGGCGCGTACGCGGCGCTCGAACGGCGCCACCACGCCCGGACCCGTCCCCCACGTGATGTGGAAGCGCGGCACCGAGTTGCCGTGGCCCTCGGCCCGGCCGTCGCCGCGCTCGGCCCAGCCGACCAGCGGGAAGATCCGATGCCCCATCCCGCGCAGCCAGGCCCGCTTCTCCCCCGCCGCGAAGTCGAGGTACGCCTCCGCCCACGCCCTGGGCCAGCGGTCCTCCTCGCGGTCGAACTGCGCGCTGCCGAGCCAGTCCTGCCAGGCCAGCTCGCGCGAGTCCCTGATGCCCATCCGGCGCTGCTCGGGGCTGTCCACCAGGAACAGCCCACCCAGGCTCCAGAACGCCTGGCCGCCCAGCGACCGCTCGCCCTCCTGCTCGACCAGCACGACCGAGCGGCCGGCGTCGGCCGCCTCGGCGGCGGCCACCAGACCGGCCAGGCCCGCCCCGACGACGATGATGTCCGCGTCAGCCACGGCTCGCTCCGGCGGTGATCGGGGCGCCCGCCGGGACGGGCAGGGCCGCCAGGGGGACGTGGTGCTGGCCCGCGTGCATGTCGCGGTCGCGCAGCGAGCCCTGGGAGACGGGCCGGGGGAAGGAGATCTTGACGACGTTGAGCGACGGGATGCGGAACATCCGGACCGTGGCGGCATCCACGCGGTAGAGGCGGGCGATGACGTGTTCGTCGATGAACGTCTCGTCCGCCACGACGCGGTAGCCGTCCGCGTCCCGCATGAACAGCTCCATCGTCACCCAGAAGGGGCCGGCGTTCTTGGACCGGACCTCCAGCGCGAGGTCGCCGACGGTGACCGGCGGCGATGCGGGGGGTGTGTCAGTCATGGTGGTCTCCGTTTTCACTGATGTTCTATCCGGAACATAGCGGTGGGGGTGACGCTGTCGACGACGTGGTTGAGCACGAACGCGTACGCGGGGCCCCGCTCGACCTCCGCCGGCGAGGACGCGAAGGCGAGGCTGGGCAGGTAGTTCATGCTGGGCACCGGCATGTGCAGCATCAGCGGGTTGGCCACCTTGGCCACCGCCGTCGCGGTGGCCTGGTCGGCGGCGCTGACGAGGAGCATCACGGCCACCTCGCGCGGCGGGCCGGTCTCGAACTCCAGGTCGTCCAGCACCGCGTTGTGGCCGTAGAGACGCAGGTCGAAGGCATAGTCGTCGTCCGCGAGCCCGAGCGTCTGGCGCACCCGCCGCCGCAGGTGCGTGCGCAGCAGGTCCGCCCAGGTCTCCAGGTCGCCGAGGATGAGCGGGTCGCGGATCGCGCTGAACGAGATCGTCTCGTAGCCGGTGATCCTGGCGCCCTCCAGCTTGACGGTGTGCTGGTCGGCGGTGTGGAAGCGCGAGCCCTCGACCCGCACGGCGCGCTCGTCCACGGCGACGTAGGTGGCCTCGCGCACGTCGAGGGTCCCAGCGGGCTCGCGCATCTCGAACGGGTCCACGGTCTCGTACAGCATGTGGGCGGCGACCGTGTACGGCGTGCACGCGTTGCCCGGGTCGAGCGGCTCGATGGTGAACCCGTCCGCGTCGATCGTGGTGTGCACCCCGCCCGCGCGCGGGTCGATGGTGCACTGACCGCCGCACTCGACGATCTTGGCGGCGTGCCAGCTCGGCCCGGCCGGCATGCCCTTCATCAGCGGGTACGCCGCCGCCACCGCCGTGTCGGTGGCCCGCCCGGCGAGCACGACCTGGGCGCCCGCCTCCAGCGCCTCGACGATCGGCTCGTGGCCCATCATGCCGACGATGTGGGTGCAGCCCTCCAGCGTCTCGGCCCTGATCTCCCCCATGGGCGGCAGCGGGTGGATCCGCCCTGCGTCGAGGTGTTCCTTGAGGCCGGCGGCGTCCTGCTCGCTGTAGATCCGCGCCACCCTGAGGTCGAGGCCCTCCTCCGCCATGATCTCGGCCACCATGCCGGCCACCCAGTCGACGCCGCTGTCGGTGCCGCTGGTGCCGCAGGAGCCGATGATCAGCGGCGCGTCCGCGCGGGCCGCCGCCTTGAGCAGGCTGCGCAGGTCGCGGGCCACCGCCTGCGCGGCGGTCTTCGCCGTTCCCGAGCCGAGATAGTACGGGCCCGAGTCGGTGGACCCGCCGTCCACGGTGATCACGTCGACGCCGAGCGCCAGGCCGCGCTCGATCGTGGCCTCGTCCCAGCCGGCGCCGAGCATGCCGACGGGCGTCATGATCCGGACGGAGTCGGGTCTGTTGTCCATGCATCGCTTCTTTCTCGGGCGGAGGGGTCGGATCAGGCGAACGCGCGCGTCATGAGCGGATCAGGCGAGCGCTCCTCGGCGGTGGGCGGCGACGCCGCGACCGTATATTTGCTATAGCATCATCGTCAATAGTTGCTTATTCTTCTGCCATTGCGCACGGTATGCTTCGGCCGTGGCCATCGAATCCCTCGGAACACTCAGCAGCGACACCCTCGCCGACCGGGCCTATCAGTCGGTGCGCGCCGCCATCGTCACGGGCGAGCTCAGGCCGGGCCAGAAGGTGACGGAGCGCGGGCTGGCCGAGCGGCTCGCGGTGAGCCCGACGCCGGTGCGCGAGGCGATCAGACGGCTGGAGCAGGACGGCCTGCTCGAACGCACGGGCCCGCGCACGGTGAAGGTCTCCACCATCGGCGACATCGCGCTGCAGGAGCTCGCCGAGGTGGAGGTCGCGCTGCGCGGGATGGTGGCCAGGTTCGCGGCCCGGCACGTGACGGCCGAGCAGCTCGACCACCTCGACGCCATCCTCGACGAGGCCGACGACCTGCTCATCCTCATCAAGCAGCGCCATCGCGACGGCGACCCGATGGCCAGGCACGTCACCCAGTTGCTCGACACGATGCAGCGCTTCAACGACGCCGTCAGCGCCTGCGCCGACAACCCGGTCCTGGTGCGTCTGCTCGACCAGACCCGGGTGTTCTCCCGTTCCGAGAGCCGGGCCAGGCGGCTGGAACGCGTCGCGGAAGACCCGAACTTCGGCCTCGACCGCTACGCCGGCCATCGCGCGCTGGTGCGGGCGCTGCTGGCGGGCGACTCGGCGGCGGCCGAGGCCATCGTGATCGAGGACGCCCGCGGCGGCCTGAGCGCCCTGCTCTCGGGCGAGCCCGACCCGTCCCCGTCCCCGGAGACCTGACCGGGCGTGACCGCCCGTGGCCCCTGGCCCTGGGGTCGCCAGGCTCCCGGCACGTGGATCAGGCCGGCCTTGGGCAAGCAGGCCGGTCTCGGGGCCGTCAGGCTCCCGAGACGGCGAGCAGGGCGCCGATCGCCGCGCTGAGCAGCAGGGTCGCGCCCATGACCGGGCCGGCCGAGCGGCTGCTGGGCGCGTCGGTGGTGCGCAGGTGCCGGGCCACGGCGGCGAGCGCGGCCAGCTGGACGAGTCCGACGACCGCCACGCCCAGGTCGTTCAGCAGCAGCGCCAGGGGGAGGAAGTGCACCGCCACGACGAGCGCGACCCACCAGGCCATCCACCGGGACGCCCCGCGCCTCGACAGCAGCAGGCAGCCGGCTCCGGCGGCGACGACCTCGGCCACGGTCAGGACGCCGAACCAGGCGTACTTCCCCTCCAGCGCGGTCGGCTGGTCCCAGTTCGTGGCGGTCAGGATCCCGAACGCGACGGCGATCCCGATGCCCAGGACCGACCCGGCCCCGAGCCAGACCCGCCAGCGCTGGTCGGGGCTCTCCTGCGACCAGCCGAACCAGACGAAGGCCATCAATCCAAACCACGCGGTCGTGAAGAACCGGTCGCGGAGGAACTCGGTCAGCATCGGCACTCATTCCTGTGGCGATCAGCGGTCGGAGCAGGACGAAGATCTACATGTCAGCACATGTCGTACTCCGAACGTTTTCGACACTGCCGGGCGAAACCGAAGTGTTACCCGATGACCCGGTCCCGGCCGTTTCCTGCCCTTCGCTGAGGGCAGTCGAGGCGCATGGCTACCCTTCTTTGGATCATCGCCGTCATCCTCGTCATCGCCGGCATCTACATGCTGCTGGCCCGCCGCGACATCCTGTGGGGCATCGTCCTCATCGTGGTCGGGCTGCTCGTCGGACCTGGCGGTGTGAGCATCTTCAACGTCTGAGCCGCCGTGGGACGCGGACGACCGCGCTCGCGCCCCACGGCCTCAGCGGGTGACATTTCCGGCGGGGCAAGCGCTCCGGCGTCCTTCAACGCGACCTCTGTACCGACGCATCCCGGTACGGGGGTCTTCCGGGTTCACGGGGTGCCCGCCGGGCGGGGGCGCCTCATGCGCAGCCGCACCTGGGAGGAGCCGCTCTTCTGGGTGGTGACGAGGTCGTGGCGCAGGCGGCGCATGACCCACAGGCCGTAGCCGCGCGGGCCTGCCTTCGGCGGCTCGTCGAGGCCGGCAGCGGGGCCGAGCCGGCCCGCCCGCCAGGTCGATGACCTCGACGGTGAGGAAGGCGTCGTCGGCCCAGATCCGCGCCCAGCCCCGCCCGCCGGCGTGGTCCAGCACGTTGGTGACCGCCTCGTTGGCCGCCAGCGCCAGGTCTCCGGCGCGCTGCGGATCCAGCCCGGCCTGCTGCGCGTGGCGGCACACCAGATCCCGCAGTCCCGCGAGGTCGCGGCTGATCGGCCAGGCCGCGCTGTCGCCGGCGACGGCTGTCGGGCAGAGGCGTGAACATCGGCCCCTCCTGCCCGCAATCACGCACCGCGGTCCCATGATGGCAACACGACCTGCATGTCCGCAGGCCAAAGCGGACAAAAGTCCGCTTCGACGGCGCCCGGACCCGATGAGAGCGGCCGATGAGTCAGGCCGGCGAGTCAGGCCGCGGGGGCGGGGAGACGGGCGGTGCGGGTGAAGAACTCCTGGATCTGGTGCACGACGGCGGTGAAGTCGTCGAAACCGGTCGGCTTGGTGACGAAGGCGTTGGCGTGCAGCCGGTAGGTGCCGACGATGTCCTCGTCCTGGGAGGAGGTGCTGAAGACCACGACCGGGATGGTGCGCAGTTCGAGATCGGACTTGATCCGCTCCAGGACCGCGCGGCCGTCGTACTTGGGCAGGTTGAGGTCCAGGATCACCAGGTCGGGGCGGGTGGCCTGGGCGTGCGCGCCGCGGCGGAACAGGATGTCGAGGGCCTGCTCCCCGTCCCACGCCAGGAGCAGGTTGGGGCGGGCCCGCCGCGTCTCCGCCTGCTCTTCGAACGCCTCCTGGATCAGGACCTGATCGGCCGGATCGTCCTCGACGACGAGGATGGTGCGCAGCTCCGCGGCGTTCATGAGGTGAGCTCTCTCTCAGGACTGCCGGCTGCGGGGGTGTCGTGCTCGGTGAACAGTGCGATCAGTCCTTCGATGTGGCGGTCGGCGTCCGCGGGATGGCGGAAGGGCCGGCTGGCGTCGACGCTGTAGTGTGTACGCCTGCCCAGACGTGTGCGGGTTATGTAACCGGCGTTCTCCAGGTCGGTGACGATGGCCTGGACGGCGCGCTCGGTGATGCCGGTGACGGCCGCGATCTCGCGGAGCCGCGCGTTCGGATGCCGGGTGACCTCGATGAGGACCCGGGCGTGGTTGGTCAGGAACGTCCACGGCTTGCCCGTCTGCGGCTGACCCGCATGTTCCACTGCTGACCTCCTTGTCGGCGATTGCCGGCGAGACCGTAGGACCGGTCGATAGCTGAAGCCATATTACCGAAATCTCATTCATGAAACAGCCATCGTGGTCATCGATGTCGAGCGACGGCGGGGGCGGAAAGGCGCCGCCGGTCATCCGCGAATCCGTCCGGCCACACGTACGATGACGTCGTGATGATGCCCGCCGGCGAGACCCCCGCCCCCGCGTCCGTGCGCCTGACGTCGTCCACGGCCGGCGACATCGTCGTGATCACCGTGGACGGAGTGCTGGACGCCACCACCCGCCAGCAGTTCGCCGACCACCTCGCCCAGGCCGGCACCTCCATCATCCTCGACCTCGCCGGCGCCACCTTCATGGACAGCCGCGCCCTCGGCCTGATCATCCACCAGTGGCAGGCCAGCCAGGCCGCCGGCGGGAAGTTCGCCCTCATCGGCGTCGACTACCGCAGCGCCAAAATCATGTGGATCACCGGCCTGGCCAAGGTCCTGCCCCTCTACGACGACCTCGACGCCGCACTCGCCGCACTCAGCTGAGCGAGTGACATCCGCCCTGGAGCGCGCCCACCCCCCGCGGCCTCGGCGAAGCCCTCATGTGACACTGTTGCCGCGAAGCGCGACAATTGACCGTCCGAGAGAGGCGGTGTGAGGGGTGAGAGTGTGCCGCTTCGATGCGCGATCACCGCGGATCTTTCCCTGCTGCGGTCGCGGCTGCACGCCTTCGCCCTCAGTTCCGGGTTCTCGGGCGAGCGCGCGAACGATCTGATCATCGCGATCAACGAGGCGGCGGCGAACATCCTGGAGCACGGGACCGGCACCGGCGTCCTCACCGCCCGCAGGGACGCCCACGGCATCTGGGTCGAGATCGTCGAGCCGGGCGGCACGCTGACCGCCGACCACCTGCCGCCGTCCGATCCGCCGGCCAGCGCCGTGCGCGGGTTCGGGCTGTGGATCATCCGGCAGCTCTGCGACGTGGTCACCGTCGACCATCCGGACGGGCATCCGCGCCTGCGGGTGCACATGAGCGACACGTCGTGACCCTCATTTCCGGCAGGCTCCCTGAGCTGGGATAAACGGCGGGCGGCTGGACAGGACAGGGCTATGACCACGTTCGCTCTGGTCGTCATCGACATGCTGAACCCGTACGACCACCAGGACGCCGAGCCGCTCGCCGAGAAGGCGGCGGCGATCGTCGGGCCGCTGGCGGAGCTCGTCGCGTCCGCGGGCGAGCACGACGACGTCGAGCTGGTGTACGTCAACGACAACTACGGCGACTTCGCCGCCGACCGGCGCGAGATCGAGGAGCGGGCGCTCAAGGGCCGGCGGCCGGACCTGGTGCGGCCGGTGCTGCCGCCGCCCGGATGCGCGTTCCTGCCCAAGGTGCGGCACAGCGTCTTCTTCGGCACATCACTTGAGTACCTGCTGTCCCGGACGCGGGTGCGCACGGTCGTGCTCGCCGGGCAGGTGACCGAGCAGTGCGTGCTCTACAGCGCGCTGGACGCCTACGTGCGCGACTACGACCTCACGGTGCCGACCGACTGCGTGGCGGCCATCCACGACGACCTGGGAGAGGCGGCGCTGCGCATGATGGAGCGCAACATGTCGGCGCGCCTCACCACGTCGCGCGAGTGCTTCTCCGGGTGAGCGGCCGAACGGAAGCTCCGCATTCGGTAAGGATCACGCCTGCGGCCCGCGTTCCTGGCGTGGCCGCCCCTTGCCCGGGTAGCCGCCGCGTACCCGGACAAGGAGTACAGAAATGACCAGAACAGCCCCGGAGACGAGGGCCGAGACGGACGTCATCGACCTGCTGCAGGCCCAGCACGGCATGATCAGGGACCTGTTCGACGAGGTCGAGCAGGCTCCCGCGAACCAGCGCGGCGAGGCGTTCACCCGCCTGGTACGGCTGCTCGCCGTGCACGAGACGGCCGAGGAGGAGATCGTCCACCCCTTCGCCCGGCACGCCATCGACGGCGGCGACGGCGTGGTCGACGACCGTCTCGCCGAGGAGAACGAGGCCAAGCGGCTGCTGTCGCGCATGGACGAGGCCGGGCCCGACGCCCCCGACTTCATGCCGAACCTGCTCATGCTGCGCGCCGCCGTCGAGGCCCACGCCCGCAGCGAGGAGCGTTACGAGTTCGCCCAGCTCCGCGCCCACACCAGTGAGGCGCAGCGGCGCGCCATGGCCATGGGCGTCAAGGCCGCCGAGGCGATGGCGCCCACGCATCCTCATCCCGGCACGGAGTCGGCCACCAAGAACCTGCTGGTCGGCACGCCGATCGCGATGATGGACCGGGTCCGCGACACCATCCGCAAGGCCATGGGCAAGAAGCCCTGAGCCCGCGTACGCTCCGGCGGCGCCGGCGTCCGAGCATCATGTCTACAACCGTATACTCTGGCGTAAGTCTACAAACGTAGACATGAACGTCACGACATGAGGAACGACATGAATCTGCAACTGACGGGCAGACGCGCGCTGGTCACCGGGGCCAGTTCCGGCCTCGGCGAGGCCATCACCACCGCGCTGGCCGCCGAGGGCGTCGAGGTCGTCGTGCGCGACCGCGACCTGGCCCGCACCGAGTCCGTCGCCGGCGCCATCGAGG
>NZ_BAAAMU010000100.1:0-36592 GCF_039529435.1 Nonomuraea maheshkhaliensis | reverse complement strand
CTCCAGCTGGCCCTGCGGCACGACCGGCGGCCCCCACGGCTGCTGCGGCGGCGGCCCCTGCGGCCCGCCCATCGGGGGCTGGCCCGGCATGGGCTGCCCGGTCATGGGAGGCAGGCTCGGCACCGGGACGCCCTCGATCGGCGCGTCAGCGGCGCCGGGAGCTCCGGGCTGGTGGAACGCGCCGGGAGGAGGACCGCCGGCCGGGTTGAAGGCACCGGGCGCCGGCATGCCAGGAGCGCCGAAAGGGCCGGGGGCGCCGAAGGGGCCCTGCGGCCCGGGAGCGCCCGCGATCCCCTGAGCGTCGGGAGCGACGGCCGGGGTTCCGGGAGCGGCGGCGATGCCGGGCTGCAGCGGCGGGGCCTTCGGGCCGCCGGTGACGCCCCGCTTGTCGCCGAGCACGCGCAGGAGCGCCACGTACGTGGTGGGGCGCGAGCCCACGTCCTTGGCCAGGGCCGACAGCGCCACCTGGCGCAGCGGCTCGGCCAGCACGCCGACCTCGCCCACCTCGGGCTCGCCGGTCAGCACCGACTCCTCGTCGGGGCCGAACGGGGGCTTCCCCGTCGCGGCGAACACCATGATGGCGGCCCAGGAGAAGACGTCGGCGTACGGGCCGTAGCCCAGGCCCTTGATCTGCTCGGGAGCGCGGTAGCTCACCTCGCCGATCGGCTCGCCGAGGTCGATGTCGGTCACACGGGGCCCGTCGGGGCCCATGATGACGTTGTGCGGGGTCAGCCCGCGATGCGTGATGCCGGCCAGGTGCACCGCGGTCAGAGCGGTCAGCACGCCCACGGACACGCGTTCGAGGGTGTCGGTGTCGAGCGGGCCGTCGTGAGTCACGACGTCGGCCAGGCTGTGGCCCTGGATGTGCTCGCGTACCACGTAGAACTGGTCGCCGTGCCGGCCCGCGTCCAGGACTCTGGCGACGTACGAGCTCGACACGCGTTGCGTTCCGGAGAGCCGGGCGATGTCGTCGCCGCCGCCGAGGCTCGGGGCGGGCGGGAGCAGTTTGATCACCCGGAGCGGCGCGTCGTCGTTGTCCTTGGCGTCGGACTCCTTGCCGAGGAAGGCCACGCCACGCGGGCCGTCGGCCAGTCGTCCTAAGAGCTCGTACGCGCCCAGCTTCTCGGGATCGCCCGGCCGCAAGGGGTGCATTTCCGTCCCTCCAGTCAATCCACGATCTTCATCGCGACATTCAATCGCATCAGTCACTTCTGCATCAGGGGATTTGCCGTGCAGATCGACATTTCACCCAATTGCAACCTTTAAGCCATGCGCCCCGGACGCCACCTTCTGCGGCGCGCCTGCGGAATGAGCAACGCGAACGCGGCGGTGAGCATGATCGCCAGCATCACGCCGGTGCCCACCGCCATGGCGATGCCGACGGCGTGCTCGTCCCGTGGGGGAACCTTGGCCACGGCGTCGGCGGGCAGCGCGCTGGCGGGCGGCTCGGCCACCACGGGCATGCCGCCCCGCTCGTACGGCAGCACGGCGGTCAGCGCGAGCAGCGGGTTGACCATGCCGGCCCCGGTGCCCGCCCCGGCCGCGCCGTCGGCGGTGGCGATGATGCGCCGGCGTACCTGCTCCTGGTCGAGCTGGGGGAAGCGGGCCCGCACCAGGGCGGCGGTGCCGGCCACGTACGGCGCCGCGAAGCTCGTGCCCTCCAGGCCGCGCATGTAGGCCCCGCCCGGCCAGGGCGCGGTGATGTCGGTGCCGGGGCCGAGCACGCCGACCGGAGTCGCGGCGTTGGAGGAGTCGGCCCTGCGGCCGTCCGGGGTGGCCGCGCCCACGGCCAGCACGCCCTCGTACGCCGCCGGATAGGCGGGCACGTCCTCGTCCTCGGGGCCGTCCACGTTGCCCGCGGCGGCGACCACGACGACGTCCTGCGCCAGAGCGCGCTGGATGGCGGCCTTGAGGTTGGGATGGTCGGCGGCCTTCACCGAGATGTTGATCACCTTGGGCTTGGCCGAGACCGCGTCGTTGATGGCGTCGATGAGCTTGTTGATGTCACCTTCGCTCTTGTTGCTCTGCTTGACCACCACGACCGAGGCTTCCGGAGCGACCCCGTGGAACGGGACGCCGGCGACGTAGCGGGCGCCGATGATGCCCGAGACGGCCGTGCCGTGGCCCACGCAGTCGGTGTGCCCGGTGTGCGTCTCATCGATGATCTTGGCGATCGACAGCTGCGGGTGGCGGTAGTCGGCGCCGCTGTCGACGACCGCGATCCGCACACCCGCGCCCCTGGTCAGGCGCCAGGCGTTCTTGATGTCGAGCCGCTTCTGCGCCCACGGCTCACTGGCCGGCAGCTTCAGCGTGCCCTTCTTGGGGTTGCACTCCTCCGGCGCCGCCGCGGCGGCCGGGGCCGCGAGGGCGTGCAGGGCGAGCACGCTCGCCAGCAGGGCACGCACGATCACGCGCCCCGCCCGAGCCCCAGGAATCACCCGCAATTAGCCCATCCCGCGCTCGTGCTGCCGGAACCCGCGCTGCCCGAATACCGCACGCACTTCCCGGCCGCCGACAGCTTCACCGGGCCCGCGTACCACTTGAAGGACCCGGAGTCGGTCTTGCTGCCGCCGCCCTGCACCTCCAGCGTCGCGCTGACCGGCGTCTCCTTGCCGACGTTCGCACCCGACTTGAGGGTGACCACGCAGTTCTGGGACGTGCTGTTGTTCCACAGCTGGTACGTCGTGCCTCCGGAGAACGAGCTCGACCGCTGGACCACGAAGCCGCCGCCGCAGACCTGGGTCGCGGTGTAGGGGTTCTTCACCGGAGCCGCGGTCGTCTTGGTCGGGGTCGGCTTCGGCTCCGGCGGCTTGGTGGTCTTCGTCGGGGTCGGCTTGGGCGCCTGGGTGGCCCTGGTCGGCGCGGGGGTCTGCGTCGGCCTGGCCGACGGGCGCGCCGTCTTCGTCACCGTCGCCGTGGGCCTGGCCTGCCTGGTGGGCGTCTTCTTGACCGGCCTCCTGGTGGGCGTCGCCCGCGGCTTGGCCGTCTTCGTCACCGTGGGCCTGGCCGTGGGGATCGCCACCGAACTGGTCGGGAGCGGCGCCGGGGTCGGCACCGTCGTGAGCACCGGGACGCTCGCCGTGCCCGTGGGGTTCTCGGTCGGCAGCACCATCGGGCCGACCTCGTCGTCGTCCTGCCGGCCGGGCGTGGTCGCCCAGGGGGCGGTCACCTCGTCCTGCGGCCGCGTCGGCGGGTTCGTCACGGCGTTCGGGACCGATCCGGCCGACGGCTCGGCCGCGGCCGTCCCGCCGCCGGTGGCGGCGATCGGGGTGAACGTCACCTTGCCGGTGTACTGGCTCGCGCCCCACAACCCGAGGCCCGCCATCAGCACGACGGCGGTCACACCCGCCACCAGCCCGACGGGGAACGGCTTCTGCTGCCGGCCGTCGTCCTGCCTGGGCCCGCTCGGAGGCGTCCACCCATGGGCCGGCTCCGGCCGCCCGGGACCGGGCGGAGGCCCCCAGGTCTGGTACACCATCCCGGGCACCTGCTCCCCGGCCCCACCGCCCATCGGCCCAGGCCCGCCAACCGGCCCGGAACCGACCGGACCCTGCCCGACCGGCCCCTGCCCGACCGGGCCCGGACCCATCGGGCCCGAATCGACCGGACCCGGACCCATCGGGCCCGAATCGATCGCACCCGGAACCATCGGCCCGGGGCCCATGGGACCCGGCCCCATCGGCCCCGGCCCCATCGGCCCCGGCCCCATCTGAGGCGGGCCCATCTGAGGCGGGCTCATCGGGCCGGGCTGCGGGGGCGGAGGCGGCATCGGGACGGGCTGGGGCGGCGGCCCGGCCCGGGGTGGCGTGGGTCCGGCTTGGGGTGGCGGCCCCGCCTGAAGTGGCGGCCCCGCCTGGGCGGCCTGGGGAGGGGGCATCGTGGGCGCCTGAAGGCCCTCGATGTTCAGCTGGATCGGCAGGATGGTCGGCACCACCGCGGCCGGGGCGGGGGGCTCGGTCGGGGCGGGGGCGGTGGCGGCGGTGTGGCGGAACTCCAGCGCCGCGTACACCGTCGGCCGAGCCGCCGCCTCCTTGGCGAGGGCGGCCAGCACCACCTGACGCAGCGGCTCCGGCAGCGAGCCGACCTGCGGCTCCTCGTTCAGCACGGCAGCCGCGTCGGGGCGGAACGGCGCGGAGCCCGTGGCGGCGAAGACCACGGTCGCGGCCCAGGCGAAGACGTCGGCGTACGGCCCGTACTGCTGCCCGCCGAACTGCTCAGGCGCCCGATAACCGAGTTCGCCGGCCGGATCGCCGAGTTCGGGGTCGGTGACGCGGAGCCCGTCGCCGGTGAGGATCACGTTCGACGGGGTGAGCGCCCGGTGCGCGAACCCGGCCGCGTGCACGGCGGCCAGCGCGGTCAGCGTGCCAACGGCCACCCGCTCCAGCGCCTCGCCGGTCAGCGGGCCCTCGGCCACGACGGTCTCGGTGAGCGAACGCCCTTCGACGTGCTCCCTGACCACGTACGCGACGCCGCCTTCGACACCGGCGTCCAGCATGCGGGCGAGCTGCGGGCCGGACACCCGGGCGACGGCCCTGAGCCGGTCGGCGAAACCGGGATCGGCGGCCAGCGTCTTGATCACGACCTGGGACGCGCCCTCGGACTCACGGGCCAGATGGACCGGGCCTCGCGGCCCCTCGCCCAGGCGGCCGATGATCGTGCGGCCTCCTATGCGCTCAGGCGTGGAGGAGTCCTTCTCCGCCATGACAGTCCTCTCCGGATGGGCGTCATGAACAGAGACATTTAACCAAATACGTCACATACGCATCAGAGGTTTCGGTTCGCCTCTCTGACAGTTCACCGTCAATGCACCCCTCAGGCTGTCATCGGCCGGAACGGGCCGATGCTCGTAGGAAGCGGGGAAGGCCGCGCTCACCCCGCAGAGCCCAGGCACAACGGAAAGAAGCCCCAGCTCCCTCGCCAGGGCCCCTCTCGGTGATCATTTCGTGGCGGACTCGATGTTCTGCCGGTAGGTCCCGATGACCCGCGAAGCCTCCTGCAGCTCCTCGGTCATCCGCTGGAATGCCGTCCGGTAGTTCTGCCACGCCTGCTGGAAGCGCTGCGCTCCCGGCCCCGTCCACGCCGTGCCCACCTTGGCGGCCTCGCGGTCGAGCGCGGTCATCGTGGTGCGGACCGCCTCCGACTGCTGCGTGAACTGGGTCGACATCTGCTGCATTTCCGCGGGGTCGCCGCCGAGCATGCTCTGGCTCATGCATACCTCCTGGGAACCTGTGAAAGCGCACTCACCCTAAGGAAGGGGCACCGGCCGTCGCCGGAGATATGCCGAGCGGCTATGGTCTACCCGAGGAATGTTCGGATCGCATTCGGGAGCTGTCGGTTTCATGCGCGAGGTTGTGGTGACCGGCGGCGGAACGGGCATCGGATACGCGATGGCCGAGGCGTTCGCCGCGCTCGGCGACCGCGTCACGATCACGGGCCGCCGCGAGGACGTGCTGGCCGAGGCCGCACGCAAGCTGAGGGCCGAGTACGTCGCGTTCGACGCCTCCAGCGCCGCCGAGGTGCGCGAGGCGCTGCCCCACCTGCCCGAGCGGGTGGACGTGCTGGTCAACAACGCCGGCGGCAACACCAACCTGGGCCGCAGGCAGCCGGAAGAGCTGATCGAGGTGGCCGAGAGCTGGTGGGCCAACCTCAACGCCAACCTCATCTCCGCCGTGCTCGTGACGACCGCTCTGACACCGCGGCTGAACGACGGCGCCCGGATCGTCTCGCTCGGCTCGATCGCCGCCAGGGGCACGGGCTCCGGCTCGTACGGCGCCGCCAAGGCCGCCCTGGAGTCGTGGACCGCCGACCTGGCCGCCGAGCTCGGCCCGAGGGGCATCACGGCCAACGTCGTCTCCCCCGGGCTCGTCCTCGACACCGAGTTCTTCCGCGGCCGCCTCACCGAGGAAGGCATCAGGGCCAGGGTCGACAACACGCGTAACGGCCGCCCTGGAACTCCCGCTGACGTGGCCGATACCGTTCTGTTCCTGGCCTCCGCGGGAGCCGGGCACGTCACCGGGCAGGTGTTGCACGTCAACGGCGGCGCGTATCTGGGCCGCTGAACCCAAGAGCAGGCCCATGACAGGAAGGAAGGCCGGTGCGGAAGGTTCTGATCGCCAACCGCGGCGAGATCGCGGTGCGGGTGGCCCGTGCGTGCAAGGACGCCGGGATCGGCAGCGTGGCGGTCTACGCCGACCAGGACCTCGACGCCCTGCACGCCAAGATCGCCGACGAGGCGTACGCGCTGGGCGGCCAGTCGCCCGCTGAGACCTACCTCGACATCGGCAAGCTGCTCGACGTCGCCCGCCGCTCTGGCGCGGACGCCGTGCACCCGGGCTACGGCTTCCTGGCCGAGAACGCCTCGTTCGCGCAGGCCGTCATCGACGCGGGCCTGATCTGGATCGGCCCCCCGCCCGCCGCCATCGCCGCGCTCGGCGACAAGGTGCGGGCCAGGCACATCGCGCAGAAGGTCGGCGCGCCGCTGGTCGCGGGCACCAAGGACCCGGTGGCGGACGTGGCCGAGGTGGTGGCGTTCGCGGAGGAGCACGGGCTGCCGATCGCGATCAAGGCGGCGTACGGCGGCGGCGGGCGCGGCATCAAGGTGGCGCGCCGGCTGGAGGAGGTCGCCGAGCTGTACGAGTCGGCCGTGCGCGAGGCGGTCGCCGCGTTCGGGCGCGGCGAGTGCTTCGTCGAGCGCTACCTCGACCGGCCCCGCCACGTCGAGACCCAGTGCCTGGCCGACCGCGACGGCCACGTGGTCGTGGTCAGCACCCGCGACTGCTCGCTCCAGCGCCGCCACCAGAAGCTGGTGGAGGAGGCCCCGGCGCCGTTCCTCAGTGACGAGCAGGTCGAGATCCTGCGGTCCAGCTCCAAGGCCATTCTCAAGGAGGCCGCCTACGTCGGGGCCGGCACGTGCGAGTTCCTCGTCGGGCAGGACGGGACGATCTCGTTCCTTGAGGTCAACACCAGGCTGCAGGTCGAGCACCCGGTGACCGAAGAGGTCGCGGGCATCGACCTCGTACGCGAGATGTTCAGGATCGCGGGCGGCGAGCCGCTCGGCTACGACGACCCGGCGGTGCGCGGGCACTCGATCGAGTTCCGGATCAACGCCGAGGACGCCGGAAGGAACTTCCTGCCCGCCCCCGGCACGCTGACGACCCTGCGCCCGCCGTCGGGGCCCGGCGTCCGGCTCGACTCCGGCTACGAGGCCGGGATGACGGTGCCGGGGACGTTCGACTCGCTGGTGGCCAAGCTCATCGTGACCGGACGCACCCGGCAGGAGGCGCTGGAGCGCTCGCGGCGGGCGCTCGCGGAGTTCGAGATCTCCGGGATGCCCACCGTGCTGCCGTTCCACCGGGCCGTCGTGTCCGACCCCGCGTTCACGTCGGCGCCGTTCTCGGTGCACACGCGGTGGATCGAGACGGAATGGGACAACCGGATCGCGCCGTACGAAGGCGAGGTGGCCTCGGCCGAGACCCCCGCCCGCGAGACGGTGACGGTCGAGGTCGGCGGCAAGCGGCTGGAGGTCGTCCTGCCCGCGGGCCTGGGCGGCGCCGCCCCCGCGCCCGCCGCGAACAAGGCGCCCAGGCGCGGCGGCGGCAAGGCGAAGAAGGCCGCCGCCGCCGGCGGCGACACGCTCGTCAGCCCCATGCAGGGCACCATCGTCAAGGTCGTCGCCTCCGACGGCGACGCGGTGAGCGAGGGAGACACGGTCGTCGTCCTTGAGGCGATGAAGATGGAGCAGCCGCTGACGGCGCACAAGTCGGGCACGATCACGGGGCTGACGGCGGCGGTGGGCCAGACGGTCACCGCCGGCGCCACCATCTGCGAGATCAAGGACACGTGAGCCGGGCTCGCGAAGCCTCCTTGACCCGCGCCCGACCGGAACGCAGCCGAACCGGTGACTGCGCTTCGGTCACGATGCGCACCTGCGAGTCTCCGGACAGGTAGCGTGCGCATTGAGGAACTTTGCCGACCGCCCGTTCGTCCTCAAGGGCGAAGGAGGCTTGCTGCCAATGACCCATTCGCTGCGCCGTGCAGGGGCCGCGATCGCGGCTCTGATCGCCGGACTGATCGTCGTTCTTGCGCTGTCCCCTGCCGCCAACGCGGCGGCGCCGCCGGACCCTGGAACGGTGGTCTCCAACTGGAAGAAGGACCCGCTCTACGTGGAGTCCGGCTCGTCACTGACGTCCGACCAGCAGAGTGAGATCCGTGACGCGCTTGAGGGGGCGAGCAGCAAGATCTACGCTGTGGCGCTGCCCGACGGCACCGTCGACGACTCCAGCATCGCCGGTTTCATGACCGGCCTCAACTCCGCCATGAAGGCGGCGAGCGCGCCGTCCGCGACCTACGCGGTCCTCGACGGCACGACGCTCTACGCCGCGTCCAGCTCCATCCGCGGGCAGGGTGTCGCGGGCCAGCTGGCCCGGCTGTCCACCACCGCCAACTCGGGTGACCTGGCCGCCGGCATGAAGGACTTCGCCAACCGCGTGGACATGGCCGTCAAGGGCGACCGCTCCGCCCTCGACCCCGGCAGCCAGGCCAACCCCGGCGCCGGAGGCACCGCCGCGCTCGCCGTCCTCGGCGGGCTGATCGTGGTCGGCGGTGGCGGTTACTTCCTCTACTCCAGCAACAAGAAGAAGAAAAAGGCCATCCAGGACGCCAAGGACCTCGCCGCGGTCAAGCAGACCGTGGAAGAGGACGTCACCAAGCTCGGCGAGGAGATCACCGCTCTCGACACCGACGTGACGCTCGCCGGTCAGGGCGGCGGCCACATCGACGAGTGGCAGACGGCGCTCGACTCCTACGAGAAGGCCAAGACGCAACTGGCCACCGTGGAGCGGGCCGACCAGGTCCGCGAGGTCACGCAGACCCTTGAGGACGGCCGTTACGCGCTCGCCGTGGTGAAGGCCAAGGTCAACAAGGAGCCGGTGCCCGAGCGTCGCGCCCCCTGCTTCTTCAACCCGCAGCACGGCCCGTCCGTCCGCGACATCCGCTGGGCCCCGCCCGGCGGCGCCGTGCGCGACGTGCCCGCCTGCAAGATGGACGCCGAGGCCGTGGAGCGCGGCTTCGACCCGCAGATGCGCGAGGTCATGGTCGACGGCCAGCGCCGGCCCTACTACGACGCGGGCCCCGCCTACCAGCCGTACGCCTACGGCTACTACGGCGGCTTCGGCGACATCATGACCGGCATGTTCATCGGCACCATGATGGGCAGCATGCTCGGCGGCGGCTTCGGCGGCTACGGCGCCGGCTACGCCGAGGGTTACGCCGACGGCGGCGGCGGTGACTTCGGTGGCGGCGACAGCGGCGGCTGGGGCGACTTCGGCGGTGGCGGCGGCGACTTCGGCGGTGGCGACTTCGGCGGCGGCGACTGGTAACCCGGACGACACCGCGGGGCCGCACCCCGACGGACGCCGAGAGGCCCCGGACCGTGATCACGGTCCGGGGCCTCCGCTTTGTGAGCGGTCGGAGACCACCTGCGGCGCCCGCTTCCAAGGCGGAGTCCGCGCGTTCTGAGGAGCGGTCAGGTGAAGCGGCGGTAGCTGATGGAGCGGCCGTTGGCCGCCACGGGAGCCAGCGTGACGTCGGACCCCGGCTTCGGCGCGTGGATCATCTTGCCGTCGCCGACGTAGATGCCCACGTGGCTGGCGGGATGGCCGAAGAAGACGATGTCGCCAGGCTGCGGCGACGACACCGGCTTGCCGCTCGCCTGGTACCCGGCGGCCGTGGTGTCGCCGATCTTGATGCCGGCCTGGTTGAGCACGTAGTAGACGAGCCCGCTGCAGTCGAAGGCGTTCGGGCCGTTGGCGCCCCACACGTACGGCCTGCCGATGTGCTGCCGCGCGGCCTCGACGATGCGCGCTCCCGTCCCGGTGCCCGGCGCGAACGTCAGGGGCTGCGGCACGCCACCGCCGCCTGGTCCGCCGCCCGCGCCGATGGGGCCGGATCCGCCGCCGGGGGTGCCGCCGGGGGTGTACGCGGCCGGGGTGACGCCGTTGCCGCCGTTGCCGCCCTGGAAGGACGTCGGCGTCGTCCTGGGGACCGGCTTCCAGTCGATGGTGTTGCCGCTCGACGGCCGCCACGGCTCGTCACTCGGGCTGTCGATGGAGCGGAACGTCGGCGTGCGTTCCTTCAGCTGCTTGTTGATCTCCGTCATGGCGGTGGACAGGGCCTTGCTCGCCGTGCTTTCGAGCTCCGTGGCCTTGGGCACCGCCTCCAGGACCTTGTTCACGAGGGCCTGTTTCGCGGCGTCGCTGTCGGGGTCTTTCTGCCCCGCCTTGAACGTGAGCAGCTCGTTGCAGAGTGTGGTCACCTTGGTCTTGGCCGTCTCCAGGGCCTGGGCCGCCCGGTCGAGGGAGCCGGCGGCGCTGTCCACCGCGTCGTGCAGCGCCATGCCCGCCTTGCGGTACTTGCCCATGTATCCGACGAACGCGTCGGCGGACTGGCCCTTCCAGGCGTTGTCGACGTCGCCGACCGCCCGGTTCAGCCGGCCGGACTGGTCGCTCGCCTTGCCCGCGGCCTTGCGCCAGCGCTTGGCGATGTCGCGGATGTCCGCGGGGCTGGTGCCCTCGATGTTCTGCACGATCGGGACGAGCTGCCAGCTCATCGGTAAGGCGGCGACCTTCTCGGCCAGGCTGCCGCCCACTACGCCGCCGCCCCGTTGGCCTTGTTGGCCGCGCGGACGTTCCGTTCGACCGCGCCCAGGGCCTTGGCGACGGCACCGATCTTGTCGCGGGCGGATTCGAACTCGTCGCCCACCATCGTCTCGACCTCGTTGACCGCGGACACCAGCCCGGCGGACCCGGCGAGCTTGCCGAACATGCCCGCGCCGGCCAGCATCCCCGACAGACCGGCCGTCTCGACCTTGGTCGTCGTGTACTGGAGCTGGCCCGCCACCTCACGCGCGACCTTCGCGCAGTCTTCGAGTGCCTGGAAATGGATGTCGAGGGCTGTCATCCGACCCCTACCCCCTGAAGATCGTCGGGACATCGCCTGTGCTGACCATCTTGCCCCCAACACTGCTTCTGTCGCACCTGTCACAGAAGATAATGATCCTTGCTAGTACGGGGGATCGGAAGGAGCCACGGTGAACGACCACGTCCGGCTCCACTGCCTGCGCCACGCCGAGTCCGAGAACGTCGTCACCGGCACCGCGGGCGCCCAGCCCAGCGCCGCCCTGACCGCGCGGGGCCGCACCCAGGCGGCGGAGGCGGGCCTGCGGCTAGGCGGCGAGGGGATCACCCACGTGTACGCGGGCACCGCCGTCCGCGCCTGCCAGACCGCCGCCATCGTCGCCCGTACCCTCGGCCTCACCTCCGGCGTCACCGTCGTGTCCGGTCTGGAGGAGGTCGGTCTGGGCAGGCTGGAGGGCTCGCGGGACCCGGCGGTGCGGGCCCGTACGGCCGAGGTGCTGCGGGCCTGGGTGGTGGACGGCGCCCTGGACGAGGCGGTGGGCGACGGCGAGAGCGGCCACACCGTCACCGCCCGCGTCACCGCCGCCCTGACGTCACTGGTCACGGCCCATCCCGGCGGGACGATCGCCGTGATCGGGCACGTCGCCAGCCTGACCACCGGGCTCGGGGCGCTGTGCGGGCTGGGTGGGCGGGTCTGGGGGGCGCCGCTTCCGCACGCGGTGCCGGTCCTCGTCGAGTACGGCCCGGGGCCGACCTGGCGGTGCCGGAACTGGCCGGGAGAATGCTGACGTGATCTATCTTGCGCAAGGGGACCGGGTGGCGATCCGGTACATCTGCCTGGCGGACTTCGACGAGCTGTCGGCGCTGCACCAGGAGAGTGCCGAGATGCTGGCCAGGTGGATACCGGGGCCGCCGATCGTCACGTACGAGGACTTCGAGGGGTACCTGTCGCGGTTTGACGGCCCGCTGCACGAGGGCTTCCTCATCTGCCGGAGCGACACCGGCGCGATCGTCGGCCGGGTCAACGTGAACAACATCATCCGTGGCACCCACCAGAGCGCCACCATCGGCTACTCCGCCTACGCCTCCACGACCGGCCGCGGCTACCTGACCGAGGGGCTGCGGTTGCTCGTCGGGCACGCCTTCGGCGAGATGGAGCTGCACCGGCTGGAGGCCAACATCCAGCCGTCGAACACCGCCAGCCTGAGCCTGATCGAGCGGGTCGGCTTCAAGCGGGAGGGTTATTCGCCCAGGTTCCAGTTCATCGACGGGACCTGGAGGGACCACGAGCGCTGGGCCATCACAACGGAGATGATCACGTGAGTGGGGTGACGATGTGAGTGAGGCGACCAGGTGCGAGGTGACCACATGAGTGAGGTGGTCCTTCGGGAGTCGGCGCGGGTGCTGGTGATCGACCGCGCCGATCGGCTGCTGCTCTACCGGGGCCGGCTGCTGCAGGTGGAGGATCCGCCGTACGCCTGGTTCACGCCGGGCGGGGGCGTCGATCCCGGGGAGAGCTCACGGCAGGCCGCGGCCAGGGAGCTGCGGGAGGAGCTGGGGCACGTCGTCTCACCCGACGCGCTCGGGCCGGTGGTGGCGACCAGCGAGGGCCCGTGGACCTCCGGCGGGCGGCGGTTCTTCGCCCGCGACTCCTTCTTCGCCCTGCGCGTGGACGGGCTGGAGGTGGACACCTCGGGCATGGACGAGGAGGAGCGGGAGTCGACCGACCACTTCCGCTGGTGGACCTTGGGCGAGCTGGCCGGCGCGGATCTCGATGGCGAGCAGGTCGTGCCGGCGGGGCTGGGTCCGCTGGTGAGCCGCATCGTCGGCGGAGACCCGCCCGCCACGCCGGTCGTCCTGCCGTGGCACCTGCTGAACGACGGCCAGACCTGACGACATGTCACCGGGAAGCGCCCGGTCCCCACGGCCCCCAGCCCGACAGGCCCCGATCCCACGGTCCCAGCCCTACAGGCTCCAATCCTCACGGTCCCAGCCCTACAGGCTCCAATCCTCACGGTCCCAGCCCAACTGGCTCCAATCCTCACGGTCCCAGCCCTACAGGCTCCAATCCTCACGGTCCCAGCCCGACGGGCCCCGGGCCCGACGGCGTGTGGCCCTCAGGGTGGTCGGCCGGGATGGGCGGGAGTCATCAGTGGCGCATGGTCCAGACGGTGCCTCGGGTGATGGTCTCCTTGAAGGCGGCCGAGGCGGGGCCCGTCATGACGGTGTCGAGCGGGCTGTCGTCCGCCCTGGTGAACTGGGTGACGCCGTCGTGGCGGCCCAGGCTGACGTTCTGCCAGACGTACCGGAACCTGGCCGGGCGCGGCTCACGGCCGGTCAGCAGGTCGGCGACCGCGCGGCCCGTGCAGACGCCCATGGGCAGCCCCGTCTGACAGGCCATCCTGGTCGCGTGGCCGGCGGCGGCCGCGTCGCCGATGCCGAAGACGTCCGGGTGCGACACCGACCGCAGGGTGCGGTCCACCAGCATGCGGCCGTGCTCGTCCGTGGCCAGGCCGGCGGCGGCCGCCCACCCGGGGACGCGGAAGCCGGCCGCCCACACCACGGTCCCCGCGCGCAGCTCGTCCCCGTCCGCCAGCAGCACACACTCGGGACCGACGCCGGTGACCCGCGCGTGCTCGCGTACGGAGACGCCCATGCGGGCCAGGACCCGGTGCACGTGGCGGCGGCCTCGGGCGGACAATCCGGGCCCCACCCGCCCGGACAGCAGCTCGGCGCGCAGACCGGCGGCGGCGAACTCCGCCGCCGACTCGACGCCGGTCAGCCCGCCGCCGACCACGGTGACCGGTCCCTTCCCCGAGGCCAGGCGGGCCCGCAGCAGCGCGGCCTCGTCGCCGGTGGCCAGCGGGTACGCGTACTCGCGCGCCCCCGGCACCGTTCCCGCGTCCGAGCCGCTCCCGAGGGCGTAGACCAGGATGTCGTAGCCCACCGTGTACGGCGGCGCGTCCAGCTCGACCGTCCTGGCCACCGGATCGATCCCGACGGCCCTGGCGACCACCAGCTCGACCCCGGTCCCCGCCAGCAGCACGGCCAGCGGCAGGTCGGGCAGCCGCTGCCCGGCCGCGAGCTGGTGCAGACGTACCCGCTCGACGAACCGGTCCGCCGCGTTGACCAGCGTCACCCGTGCTCCCGTGCGGCGCAGCCGGCGGGCGGCGCGCTTGGCCGCCGCCAGGCCCGCGTAGCCCGCGCCCAGCACCACGATGCGGTCCTTCATGGTTCCTCCCCTGTCGAAGTCCCCACTTGAACCGGGCACGCGGGATGTCCGTGACAACCCGGGCCTATGACGCGAGTCACATGAGCTGGGCGGCGGCGTAGGCGAGCTTGGCCGGGTTCAGTACCGTGCGGACGGCGGCGACCCGCCCGTCCGCGATCTCCACGGCCATGACCGCGAGCAGCCCGCCGGGCTCGCGGATGAGCACCGCCGGCTCGCCGTTGACCTCCTCGAACGCGAACGTCACCTGACCGGCCTCGGGGCGTCCGCTCAGCCCGCTCAGGTAACGGGCCACCCTCGCCCGGCCGCGCACGGGCCGGCGCGCGGCCGTGCCACCGCCGCCGTCCGCCCAGGCCACGACGTCGTCGGCGAGCATCCGTTCCAGGGTCTTGACGTCGCCGTCCACGGTCGCGGCGAAGAAGCTCCTTACGATCCGCAGATGTTGCTCGCGGTCGCCGTCGAAGCGTTTGCGCGGCTGCCCGACGCGCACGCGGGCGCGCCGGTGCAACTGGCGCGAGTGCGCCTCCTCGATGCCGAGAATCCCGGCGACCTCCGCGTGCCCGTACCCGAACGCCTCCCGCAACACGAACACCGCCCGCTCCATCGGGTTGAGCCGTTCCAGCAGGACGAGCAGGCCCATGGACACCGACTCGCGCTGCTCGACGGTCTCCAGCGGCCCGAGCGCGCCGTCGCCCGTGAAGACGGGCTCGGGCAGCCAGGGGCCCGCGTAGCTCTCGCGGCGTACGCGGGCCGAGGCGAGCCGGGTGAGGCAGAGGTTGGTGACGACCCTGGCCAGCCAGGCGGCCGGCACCTCGACCGGTCCCGCGTTCCGCCAGCGCAGGTAGGTCTCCTGGACCATGTCCTCGGCCTCGGCGGCCGACCCCAGCAGCCGATAGGCCAGCCCGAAGAGCCGCGCCCGCTGCGACTCGAACTCCCGCGCCTCGGACTCCCGGCTCCCGCGCTCCCGGGTCTCGGGCTCCCGGGCCCCGGCCTGACCGTCCGCCTCCATCCGTCCGATGTTAGGCGAGGGGTCTGCCGGGGGTTCCGTCCGGGTTCATCCCGCCCGGCCGATGCCGGAGGCAGGTCCGCCCGGCCGGCGAAGGCCGCCCGACGCCCGGCGGAGGTCTACGGCAGTTGTCCTGGCTTGTCCACAATTCCGGTGGTGAGTTCGGCGGTCGCGTAGAACGAGCCCTTCGCGGTGACCAGATCGCCGCCGATGATGACGTCCTCCAGGTACTCGACCCGCATCCCGAGGTACCGGAAGGTCTCGGGGTCGAGCACGGTGTACGACCGTTCGACGAGCCGTCCGCCGGCACGGCGCTGACCGGGGTCGTAGGCCAGGCCGAGTCCCGTACGTCCCACCGCGTCCGGAACGCCCTGGTCGATCCGCACGCCGGGGATCCTGGCCAGCGCCCGGAAGATCGCCGCGGCCAGCTCGGGCGGCACGGCGTTCTCCTGTCCCAGGTAGAGCGTGAGCACCCGGAACGCCCGCGCGTCCGGCGGCTCCTGCCCGGCCTCCCGCACGGGCTTGGTCCGCCAGTGCGCGTCGCCCTTGACATGGGCCAGCAGCTTGGCCGGGTCGGTGGGCAGGGCAGCCAGCCTGGCCGCGTACTGCTTGGGCGAAAGGTCGTCGTCGTCCGGATCCGGCTCGACCGTGCGCAGGTCGAGGGGGCCGTGGTTGTGGCGGGTGGCCTGCTGCCCGCCGTCGTAGCGGGTCCAGTACTCCTGCGTGTCGCGCTCGGTGTCGCCTGGCTGCCTGACCACGGCCTGCCGGTACAGCCACTGGTCGTCCCTCGGCCTGGCGCCCGGCTCGCGCCGCTCGGCCACCGAGGCGGCCCGCAGCAGGACGACCAGCGGCTCGCCGATCGGCGTCGTCGTCACCTGCGTGGTGGCGATCCGCGGAGCGGGCGGCTGGTCGACCCGGTTGAGCACCACGATCCCCGCGGCGGCGGCCGTGGCGAGCACCAGCGCGGACGGCACCAGCCACGACCCGCGCGTCCTCCTGGGCGCACGACTGGCCTCACGACAGGGCTCACGACCGAGCGCACCACCGAGCGCACCACCGAGCGCACCACCGGGCTCACGACCGGGCTCACGACGCCGGTCGAGGGATCGGGCGCGCAGCGCGTCCAGGCGCTCGCCGGTCGGCTCAGGGGCGTCGGCGCGCAGCCTCTTCAGCAGTCTCAGGTCATCGTCCACGGCCGGGCTCCTCCTCCGAGACGGCAGCGCTCGGGTCGACGCCGCCCAATGCCGCCCTGGTCTTCTTCCTGGCGCGGTGCAGGCGCGAGCGCACGGTGCCGACCGGGATCCCCAGCGCGGCGGCCACCTCCTCGTAGCTGAAGTCGGCCCAGGCGACCATCAGCAGCACCTCCCGGTCCCGCGGCGACAGCGCGGCCAGCGCGCTCGCCAGCTCGCGCTGCGCGGCGCCCGCCGACACCCGTGACTCCACCCGGTCGGCGTAGCTCTCGGCGACCTCGTCCACGCCGGTCCTGGCCAGCGCCCGGTACGCCCTGACCTCGGCCCTCCGGTGCTTGCCGACGATGTTGGCGGCGATGCCGTACAGCCAGGGGCGGGCGTCGCGGTGGGCGGTGTCGTAGTGCCCGAGCCGGCTGAAGGCCGCCAGGAACGTCTCCGCCACCACGTCGTCGGCCAGCGAGTCGCCCAGCCGCCGCGTCACGTACTGGTGCAGGGCGGGGGCGTGCCGGTCGAACAACGTCGAGAAGAACCCGGGATCGCTCCTGGCACGCCTGATCACCTCCGCGTCGCTCAGCTCTGTGTCCGGCATCAAGCTCGAACTCCGTTCCTCAGGTCCTGTCACCCTTCTTCACCCGAAGCGGGCGACGGAGTTCTCGCGGAACGGACACTCAGTCCGCGGGCAGGAGCGTACCGAGGGGGCCGAGGTCGAGGTTGAGGTCCTGCGGGGTGAGCTCGAAGCGGGCGCACAGGTCGGTCATCGCCTCTTCCAGGCGCATCAGGGTGACGCCGAGCACCTCGATCTGCTCGTCCGTCAGGCTGCCCTGCTCCATGCGGCGTACGCACTGGCGCTCCACGAGCTGGCGTACCAGCTCGACCAGGGTGAGAACAAGGCGGCTCAGGTCGCGCTCGACCGTCTCAGGGTCGGCGGCGACCCGCCAGCGGGGCGTCTCCATGATCGGTCACCAGCTCCCTTCGAGCTCGTCCACGGACGCGATCAGAGCACGCAGCGAGATCCGGACGAGGTCGATGTCGGCGATCGACAGCACCAGGTCACCGGTCACCACGACGCCGCCGGCCAGCAGCCGGTCCAGCAGGTCCACCAGCGCCACCCGCTCCGGCGGCAGCCGCTCCTCCGCCACCACGTCCCGTCTCACGTCGCCACCGCGTCCGGTCTCACGTCCCCGCCCTGGCCCGGCTCACGTCGCCTCCATGACCGTGAACGAGTACGGCGCCCACGGGCCGGTCAGCCTGATCTCGACGCCGTCCCCGCCGAAGGTGCCGGCCAGCTCGGCGAACTCGGCGTCGCGCTCCTCGTCCACCAGGTACGCGCCGTTCAGCAGCATCGGGTCGTCCCGGCCCGACAGGCGCGGGTCCTGGGCACGGTGGCGCAGCCCGGCGGCGGCGACGGCGGCCAGCGCCCGGTGGATGTGGTCGGCCCGCTGGAGCGCCTGCCTGCGGGCCTGCTCCCGCCCACGCAGGCTGGTCCGGCGGCGCTGCAGGTACGCGGTGCCGGGCCGCCCTGCGTGCGGCTCGGCGGCCTGCGGGGTGCGCTCCTGCTCGGCGGACTGGACGGCGTACGCCTTGACGCCCCACTCCCTGCGGCCGGTGACGTGCTCAAGCAGGCGCAGGAAGTCGTTCTCCCGCCGCTCCAGCAGGTCGGCTACCTGGGCGTCGTCCGCGTACACGGTGACGAGCCGGACCGGCGCCGTCGTCGTGAGCGCCGCCACCGAGTCGACCACGCGGTGATGGGCGCGGGCGGTCTCGG
Organism: Nonomuraea maheshkhaliensis; assembly: GCF_039529435.1. NCBI lineage: Bacteria > Bacillati > Actinomycetota > Actinomycetes > Streptosporangiales > Streptosporangiaceae > Nonomuraea > Nonomuraea maheshkhaliensis. Next base: position 18,489 of record NZ_BAAAMU010000100.1, on the reverse strand, counting down.
CCAGCCAGTCCATGTCCTCCAGCGACCGGCGCAGCGGCTCCTCCCCGAACCGCTCCAGCGGCACCGTGCTCACGTAGGCCACCAGGCCGGCGTGGGTGATTGTGCGCACCGGCGCGCCCGCGACGCCGTCCGGTGCGGGCAGCGGGTCGCGGGCCACCGCGTACAGGTAGGTCCCCTCGCCCTCGCCCTCGCCGGAACCCGAGCCCTCGTCCGTCCCCTCGCCCTCGTCAGTCATCGAGCTCCCCCGGCCGTTCGAGCGCGGCCACGCGGCGGCGCAGCCGGCGGTTCTCCTCCACGAGCTGGCGGTCCCGCCCCGACAGGAACGGGTCGTGCTTCCACCAGTCGATGCCCAGCTCCTTGGCGGTGTCCACCGAGGCGATCAGCAGCCGGAGCTTGATCGTGAGCAGCTCGATGTCGAGCAGGTTCACCCGGATGTCCCCGGCGATCACCACGCCCCGATCGAGCACCCGTTCCAGGATGTCGCCGAGGTTGGCGGGCTCACGGCCGCCCGCCCCCATCGCGCCGTACGCGGGCCGGGCCACGGGGCCGGGCGACGATGCTCTGTCCATGTCAGTACGCCTCGCTGTACTCGGCATTGGCCCGCTTGTATCTCCGGATCCTGCGATAGGACAACAGGCTGCCCTCCTTGTCGATCTGCACCTGGTAGAGGGCGAGGATGTCGCCCGAGGAGGGGATCCTGCGATCCTCGACCACCTCGACCTCGACCACCCAGCCGCCGTCGGCCGGCACGACCGAGGTGACGCCCTCGACGCCTTTCGAGGTCAGCTCGGCGATGTGGCGCAGGCCGACGCCGCCGGCCGTCACGGCGGTCAGCTCACCCCCGGCCCGCTCCGGTGCCGGTTCCGGCGCTCGTTCGGGCGGCTGCTCGGACGGCGGTTTCGAGGGCTGTTCCGGCGCCTGCTCGGATCGCGGTTTCCGCGGCTGCTCGGACGGCTGCTCGCGGGACCGGGACGGGGTGTCCGTACGGAACCGGCGGCGTACGCGCGGCTGCTCCGCGGCTGGACGCCTGATCGTCATCGCTTCACCTCCGGGTCGCCATTCGCAGCACCTGCTCGACGGCCCGGCGCTCCTCCTCCTCGGAGATCTCGCCGGCGGCGCGCATCGCCTCGATCTCCTCCAGCTTCCTGCGCACGGTCGCGGGGTTGCGCGTCTCGCGTTCGACCTGCTCCTGGATCATCTCCGCGAGCCGGATCAACCCCCGGACCGGCAGCGTCAGCGGCCAAGTGAAGATGCCGCTTATCAGGCCCATCGGTCATGCCCTTCACGCCTGCGCGACGACGAAGTCGTACGGCGCCATCGGTCCGAGCAGCCGCAGGGTGACCCGGCCCTCCCAGCGCTGGCCGAAGTCCCGCAGCGCCCGCTCGAGCCGTTCCTGCTCGTCGGGCCTGCTCAGCAGGGCCAGGTGCACGGCGTCCTGCTCGTGCGACGGGTCGCGCATGACCGCCTGGGTGAACAGGCCGGTCAGGGCGTCGGCGAGCAGGTTCGTGTCCATCTCGCGCTTGGCCTCGATCGAGGCGTTGATGATCTCGCCGAGTCTGATCCGCTCGTTCCTGGTCGCGTCCTCCGGCCTGCCGCGGATGGCCTCGCGCAGGGCCTGCGCCTCCGGGCTCTCGGCGAGGATCTCGGTCAGCACGGCGCCCTCGTCGTAGCGGCCCTTCACGACGTACTCGGCGTGCCCCTCGACCTCGTCCAACGCGGAGAGGAAGTCGTCGTGGTGCGGCCCGAGCAGCTCCTCCTCGACGGCCTCGGCACTGGCCAGGACGGCGCCGAACCGGAACGGGAGCACGGGGCCCTTGGCGGCCAGCGCGTCGAGCAGCCCTTCGTGGGCGTAGAAGTCGTCGGGCCGGCCGAGCGGCGCGGTCACGTCGACGTCGCTGACCAGGGCCGCGATCTCACCGTGCTCGATCAGCCTGACCTCGCCCGCGGGGTCGCCGAGTCCGTGCTGGTCGGAGGGCAGTTTCGTGTGCGCGCGGACGATGCCGTACACGTACGAGCCGAGAGTCGGGCTCTGGGCGGCGGCCTGGTCGGGCGCAGAGGCTCCGGAGACCTTCGTCGGACGTCCCATGGCGCTCAGCCTTTCTCTCGCTTGGGCCGGAACTTCCTCTTCGGCGGGCCCTGGTGCGCGCGGTCCACCTCGACCTCGGTCTCGGACTCCGCCGCCTCGGCCGCGGGATCGCGCTGCCCCCCGGTGAGCTCGCCGGCGTTCTCCACGACGCCCTGGATCATCTCCTTGGCCTCGTCCTTGCTCGGCACGCCCTTGGCGTCCGCGATGACGTCGGGCAGGCCCTTCTCGCTCTTGGTCATGTCGAGCCGGTTCGCCGCCTCGGCGAAGCGCAGGTAGGTGTCGACGCTGGCCACGACGACGCGGGCGTCGATGGTCAGGATCTCGATGCCGACGAGCGACACCCTGACGTAGGCGTCGATCACGAGACCCTTGTCGAGGATCGTGTCGATCACGTCGGCGAGGCCCGACGGCCCGCCGCCGCCCCCCGCGCCGGCTGACGCCGGTTGCACAGACGTACTCATATGGTTTCCCCCTCGCCTCCGCCAGCCTGCCCGCGAAATACGACAGGGAATCACAAACCAGACAGATTTGACGTACGTCTCGTGTACGGACGAGTACCTTCCGTACTTTTGGGGCGAGGGGGTGTTTGCCGCAGAAATCTCAGGTGCTGGCGCGTACGGCGAGCAGCGGCGTCAGCAGGGTCGACTCGGGCACCGCACGCCCCTCGAGCTTGTCCATGACCAGGCGGACCGCCTCCCTGCCCACCTCCTCCGCCGGGATCAGCACCGAGGTGAGCGGCGGCCCGGCCCGTTCGGCGACGTCGTCGGGGCAGATCGCCACCACGGCCACGTCGTGCGGCACCCGCCGGTCGAGCTGACGCAGCGCCGCCAGCACGTGGCTCACCGCCGCCTCGTTGTGCACGACCAGCCCGGACAGGCCGGGACGGTCGAGGAGCAGGTCGCGGACGGTCTCGTACACCTCGTCGAACGTCTCCTCGCAGGGCAGCGTCACGCCCTTGAGCCCGTGGGCGTGCAGCGCCCGCGCGAAGCCCTCGCGCGTGCGGGTGGCGAAGCCGGTGCCCCGGTCGTAGACCACCGACGGCGCCCCGAGCAGCGCGATCTCCTCGTGCCCGCGTTCGGCCAGGTGTTCCACGCAGCGTGCCCCCGCCGCGGCGAAGTCGAGGTCCACGCAGGTGAGCCCGGCGGGCTCGGCGGGGAAGCCGATGAGGACGCTCGGCTCGGCCAGCTCACGCAGCAGCGGCACGCGGCGGTCGTCCAGCTCCACGTCCATGAGCACCAGCGCGTCCACCAGCGCGCTGGCCGCCACCTGCCGGATGCCCTCGGGGCCCTCGTCGGCGGTCAGCAGCAGCACGTCGTGGTCGAAGCGGCGCGCGGCCGTCACGACGGCGCTGGCGAACCGCATCAATACGGGCACGTGCATGCCCGCGCGCAGCGGCAGCACCAGCGCGATCACGTTGGAGCGCTTGCTGGCCAGCGCGCGGGCGCCGGCGTTGGGGTGGTAGCCGAGCGCGCTGATGCTGTCGAGCACCCGCCGCCTGGTGTCGGCCGAGATCGTCCGCTTGCCGCTGAGCACGTACGAGACCGTGCTGACGGCCACCCCCGCGTGCTTGGCGACCTGCGCGATCGTCACCGTGCGCCCGCTCAAGCCCCGGCTCCGAAGCCGATCCCGGCCAGCGTCACGCCCTCGTTCTCGAAGACCACGTAGAGATCCTGCACCCCGCCGGCGTCTTCGAGCCAGGTCTCGACGGAGTGGTAGCCGTAGCGGGAGGTTCTGGGCACCGGGAACGTGGCCAGCGGCGGCCCGTAGAGGGGGTCGCCGCGGCGCAGGGTGATCACGCCGCCCTCGGTGCTGCCCGCCCGCGCCACGCAGCGCGTCCTGCCGGTCAGGTCCACCTGCCGGAACAGGATCCAGGCGCCCTCGGCGTCGGAGCGCACGGCGTCGCCGTCGACCCTGGTCTCGTCCACGAAGGTGATCGCGTCGTACTCGTCGTGGCAGGACGCCCGCAGCGGCCCCCGCTGCGGCGGGACGGTCTCGCCCTCGACCTCGAAGCGGGCGCTCAGGCGCAGGTCGGTGGCGCTGCGACCGACCATGAGCTGATGCGGCGCGCTCTCGACGACGAACCTGCTCCTGGTGACGTCCCAGAAGGCCAGCTCGGCGACGGGCAGCCGGAGCGTCACCGTACGGCTCTCGCCCGGCTCCAGGCGCACCTTCTCGAACCCGCGCAGGCGGCGCAGCGGCTGCTTGACCCGGGAGCGCTGCTGGTGGGTGTAGAACTGCACGACCTCGACGCCGGGTCGCGTGCCCGTGTTCGTCACCGTGACCTCGGCCTCAAGGACGCCGTCCGCCAGGCGGACGCGCAGGCCCGCGTAGTCGAAGGTGGTGTAGCTCAGGCCGTGGCCGAAGGGGTGCAGGGGGACGCCGCGGAAGTACTGGTAGGTGGCGTCGGAGGCGATGATGTCGTAGTCGAGCAGGTCGGGCAGCTCCCGCTCCGAGCGGTACCAGGTCTGGGTCAGGCGGCCCTCCGGGTCGGCGTCGCCGAACAGCACCTCGGCCAGGGCGTGGCCGTATTCCTGGCCGCCGTGCGCCGACCACAGCACGGCGGGCAGGTCGCGCGCGGTCCAGGTGAGCGGGTAGCCGCTGGTCAGGACCAGCACCGTACGCGGGTTCGCCGCGCGCACGGCCCGCACCACGGCGTCTTGAGCGGGCGCCAGGCCCAGCGTCATGCGGTCCTCGGTCTCGCGCCCGTTGACCAGCGGATGATCGCCGGCGACCACGATCGCCACGTCCGCGGCGCCGGCCAGCCTGGCGGCCTCTTCCGTGCCGCTCCTGACCACGTCCATGGCCAGCCAGACGGCCTGGTCAGCGTCGTCCACCAGGCACAGCACGCCGTCGTCGGCGGCGCCGACGTAGCAGCCGGTCGAGATGTGGCGCAGGGCGAGCGTGCCGCGCGGGCGCTCCTCCATCCGGAACGTCTGGCGCACCTCCCATCCGTTCGGGCCCGGCTGGTCGTTGACCAGCGTCACGCCGTCCACGGAGACGAACCTGCCGGTGGTGACCGAGCGCAGCGCGTACGCGCCGCCGCCCCAGTCGAACAGGTCGAACAGCCCGGCCTGCGCGCCCACGCCGAGCGGGCCTCCGGCCGGGTCGGCCGCTACGGGGCCGGACTCGGCGGTCAGCGTCACCCGGTCCACGGCCTCGCAGAACACCGTCTCGCACCGCTCGGCCAGCCCGGCGCGGGCGGTGACGGCGTAGGGCAGGGTGCCGCTGTACCAGTCCTCCATGAGCGCGTCGCCGAGCTGGCCGATCACGGCGACCCTCTTCACATCGCGCAGGGGCAGCAGCCCGTCGTTCGCCAGCAGCACGAACGAGCGCCGCGCCGCCTCCCTGGCCAGCGCCTGGTGCTCGGGGCAGTTGACCACGTTGTCGTTGACGTCGTCGTACGGCGTCGCCGGGTCGAACTCGCCCAGCCGGAACCGGATCGACAAAGCGTGCCGGACGGCGGCGTCGACGTCCGCCTCGGCCAGCAGCCCCTGGGCCAGGGCCGCGCGCAGGTGGCCGAGCGTGGCCTCGGCACGGTCGTCGTCCTGGGTGAAGCTGTCGAGCCCGGCCTTGACCGCGTGCGCGTAAGCCTCGGGCAGCGTGTCGTGGTAGCCCTGCGGCGCGGTGAGGTTGCCCGGCGCGTACGCGTCGCTGACCACCAGCAGGTCGTCCGGCGCCCAGGCCCGCAGCACCTGCCCGATCAGCGGGCTGAGGTGCGCGGGCCGCCCGTTGACCAGGTTGTACGACGGCATCACGGCCACCGCCACGCCCTCCTCGATGGGGGCGCGGAAGGCGGGCAGCTCGTACTCGTGCAGCACCCGGGGCGGCAGGTTGCTGGAGGTCGTGCACCGGTCGGTCTCGTTGTTGTAGCCGAGGAAGTGCTTGAGCGTGGGGGCCGTCTTGAGCACTCCGGGAGCGCTCCCAGAGAGGCCGCGGGCGTACGCGCTCGCCATGACGGAGGTCAGCCACGGATCCTCGGAGTAGCCCTCCTCGTTCCGCCCCCACCGGGGGTCGCGCAGCGGGTTGACCACGGGCGCCCACACGTTGAGCCCCGCGCCCGCCGGATCCTTGTGGTGGAAGGCGAGCACCTCGTCCCCCGTCGCCTCCCCGACCCGGCGCAGCAGGTCGCGGTCCCAGGTGGAGGCCAGGCCGACGGCCTGCGGGAACACGGTGGCGGGGCCCAGCCAGGCCAGGCCGTGCAGCGCCTCGGTGCCCGTGCGGAACGCGCCGATGCCCAGCCGCTCCACCGGCGCCTGGTACTGGTGCAGCAGGCCCACCTTCTCCTCAAGGGTCAGCCTGCGCAGCACGTCGTCGATCCGGTCGTGAAGGGGTACCGCCGGGTCACGGAAGGGGGGTTGTTGCATGATCATCCCTCTGAGAGTGTCGAAGCGCTTCGACGACCGGCCTGGGGAAGTTACGCGGGCATTTCGGTGGGTTGACTGAAGGGTGCACGCCCCCGTGACCAAGGTCAAGGGATTCGCGACAATCCCCCGGGCAATCTTCCCGAATCAACGGAGTCGAGCACCCTCGCCGCGCCCCCGAGCGCCGCCGCGTCGTGCCCCAGCGTCGAGGCCACGACCTGGCACCCGCCGGCCTCCTCGGCGACGACCCGGCCGGCCAGCTCGTCGTGCACGGCGGGCAGCAGCCACGGCGCCAGCGGCACGTAGTAGCCGCCGAGGATGACCACCTCGGGGTTGAGCAGGTTGGCCAGCAGGGACACGCCCTTGCCCAGGTCGCGGCCCACGGAGCCGAGCGTGGCCAGGGTGCCGGCGTCGCCCGTGCGGGCCAGGCGCACGATCTCCTCGATCTCGACCTGGGTCTCGGCCGGCGACACGTCCTTGCGCAGCACGGCGGCGATCCCGGCCATGGCCTCCAGGCAGCCGCGCCGGCCGCAGTGGCAGCGGGGGCCTTCGGGGTCGAGCTGGACGTGGCCGATCTCGCCGCTGAAGCCGCGCCCGCCCTTGCGCAGCCGTCCGTCGAGGATGACGCCCGCGCCGACGCCGATCTCGCCGGTGAGGTAGACCAGGTCGGAAGCGCCGGCATGGGCGCCGAAACGCTGCTCGGCCAGGGCAGCGAAATTGGCGTCGTTGTCGACCTGGATGGGGAAGCCGGGGTCGCGCAGCGCCTTGGCCAGGTCGCCGCCGAGGTCGGCGTCGCGCCAGCCGAGATTGGGCGCGATGCGTACGGTGCCCTGCACGTCGACCAGCCCGGGAACGGCCACGGCCAGGCCGAGCACCTGGCGCTCCTCCTTGGCCATGCGCCCGACCACGCGCCTGATGACCGCCCCGACGGCCGCCACGCCCTGGTTGACCGAGTCGCCAGCCGAGAACGAGCGCCGCCAGGTCAGCAGCCGCTCGCCGGCCAGGTCGACGGCCACGGCCGACACGGTGTCGACGTTGATCTCGACGCCGATGGCCGCGTACGGCGAGCCGTCGAGGACGAGCATCGTGGCCGGCCGGCCCACGCGATTCTCCGTCAGCCCGGTCTCGCGCACGAGCCGGCGATCGATGAGGTCCGCGACCAGGCTGGACACCGTCGCCTTGTTCAGCCCGGTGGAGGCCGCGATGTCGGCGCGCGAGCAGGGCGCGTGCTCGCGGACGAAACGCAGCACGACCGCGAGGTTGGTGGCCCGTACGTCGGCGAAGTCGGCCGGCTGAGGCCCGGTCGTAGAAGTGATCAATATCAGCCCCGTTCCCGCCAGGAGGTGACCCCAGCATGCCGCATCGCCGGCTCCCTTCACCAACCTGTGACCATCGCGCTCACTTGTGGGTGCGGTCCCAGTCTACTAATTTGTTTGGTCGGAATACCAACTAATTTAGAGCGGCCATCCCGACAGGGACAGGGGACGAGCCATGCAGAACTCAACAACCCGCCGGGGCTTTCTCGGCCTGGTCGGCGCGAGCGTCCTCGTGGCGGGCTGCGCCGAGAAGAAGGAAGCGTCGAAGGGCACGGCCGTGGCGGCCGACAAGCTCAGGAGCCTGGTGCCCACCAGGACGCCGTTCGAGATCCCCGGACTCAAGCCGGACCTGCCGGGCAGCGAGTTCGTCCAGCCCGGTTTCCTGTCGCGCCCCGCCCAGATGGTGCAGGCCGTCACCACCAAGCCGCTCACCAGCGGCAAGGAGGTGACCGCGATGACGCCGCTGTGGGGCACGGTGCCCCCGGGCCTGGGCAACAACTCCTACTACGACACCGTCAACGAGCGGCTCGGCGGGACCGTCCGCTTCAACATCTCCGACGGCAACACCTACGGGCAGAAGCTCAGCACCGTCCTGGCCAGCGGCGACGTGCCGGAGATGGTGATGATCCCCGAGTGGGAGCTGATCAAGATCGGCCACTTCACCGAGGCCGCCAACAAGCTCTTCGCCGACCTGTCCCCCTACTTGGCCGGGGACAAGGCCAAGGAGTTCCCGCTGCTGGCCAACTACGACACCGCCGCCTGGCAGTACGGCGTCTTCGGCGGCGTGCTCCAGGGCATCCCGTGGCAGAACGACCCGTTCCCCTTCGCCACGTTCGTCCGCGAGGACATCATGCGCGGGCTCGGACTGGAGCACCCCAGGAGCGCGGACGACCTGGTCACGCTGGGCAAGGAGATCACCGACGCCAAGAAGAAGCGCTGGGCGTTCGGCGGCGGCATGGACAACGAGCTCCAGCGGGCCTTCGGCGCGCCGCGCGAGTGGCGCAAGAAGAGCGACGGCACCCTTGAGTACAAGTACGAGACCGCCGAGTGGGCCGCCAGCATCGAGTTCCTGACCAAGCTCTTCGAGGCCGGTTACATCCATCCGGACGTCGTCGCCAACAAGGACGCCGACAACAAGGCCATCTTCGGCAACGGCGAGATGGTCATCTACCGCGACGGCCTCGGCTCCTGGCACGAGAACATGGGCCGCTTCGGCGCGGACAACCCCGACTTCAAGCAGATGATCGTGGACCCGTACCCGGCGCACGCGGGCGGCAAGCCGATCATGTGGCGCAACGAGCCCGCCAGCATGTTCGTCTTCATCAAGAAGGGGCTCGGCGACGCCCGCACCCGCGAGCTGCTCGCCCTGTCGAACTGGGCGTCGGGCCCGTTCGGCACCCAGGAGTACGAGCTGGTCACCAACGGCGTCGAGGGCAAGCACTATACGGTCGAGGACGGCAAGGTGAAGCAGACCGCGCTCGGGCGCAAGGAGGTCGCGCCCACGTACCTGTTCCTGGCGGGCCGGCCCAACGCCAACGCGATGAGCCAGTACGAGGGCCTGGTCCAGGGCCTGTGGGACTGGTCGACCAAGGCGGCGGCGATTCTGGAGAACGACCCGTTCGCGGGGATCCGGGTGGAGCGTCCGTCCAAGATGGCCGGGCTGACGGTCCCGACCGAGGACAAGATGCAGGAGATCTTCCGCGGCAAGCGGCCCGTCTCCGAGTGGCCGAAGATCGTCAAGGAGTGGCGGGACGGCGGCGGGAACGAGGCGCGCGAGTTCTACATGAAGGTCGCCCGCGACAACGGCCGGCTGTGAGCCCTCGTGACGCACACGACGACGCCGCAGGACGTCTCACACAGCACGACACCGCAGGACGTCTCACACAGCACAACGCCGCAGGACGCCTCGCGCATGACGACATCGCAGGACGTCTTCAGGACAGCGCCGCCATGGGCACGGTGACGACCCGGCGGCCCGCCCCAAGCGGCACGCGCCCCGCTCCCCCGCCGCCCCGGCCCCCGTGGCGGGTCAAGCTGCGCAGGGACTGGCCGCTGCTGGTGATGAACCTGCCGATGCTGCTCGTGGTGCTCGCCTTCTGGTGGGTCCCGGCGCTCGGCAACGTGATCGCCTTCCAGGACTACAACCCGTACACCGGCGGCATCCTCGGCAGCCCGGTCATCGGCTTCACGAACTTCGCGCTGCTCTTCGAGGACCCGCAGTTCCTGCGCGCGATCACCAACACCCTGTCGATCACCGCGTTCCAGCTCGTCTTCTACTTCCCCCTGCCGATCATGCTGGCGCTGCTGCTCAACAGCCTCGCCTCGGCGAAGCTGCGGGCGTTCGTGCAGGGCGTGGTCTACCTGCCGTTCTTCTTCTCCTGGGTGCTGGTCGTGGCCATCTTCCAGCAGATGTTCGGCGGGGCGGGCCTGCTGGCGCAGATCCTGCGGGAGAACGGCCGCGAGGCCGTGGACTGGATGACCAACTCCGACACGTTCATCCTGCTGATCACCTCCCAGACCATCTGGAAGGACGCCGGCTGGGGCGCGATCATCTTCCTGGCCGCGCTCAGCACCATCGACCCCAACCTGTACGAGGCCGCCGCCGTGGACGGGGCCCGCCGCTGGCGTCGCATGTGGCACATCACGCTGCCCGGCCTGCGCCCGGTGATCGTGCTGCTGCTGATCCTGCGACTGGGCGACGCGCTGAACGTCGGCTTCGAGCAGTTCATGCTCCAACGCAGCGCCGTGGGCAGCGAGGCGTCCGAGGTGTTCGACACATTCGTCTACTGGTCGGGGATCCGGACCGGCGACCTCGGGTACGGGGCCGCGGCCGGGCTGTTCAAGGGCCTGGTGGGGCTGCTGCTCATCGTGGCGGCCAACCGGGTGGCGCACGCGTTCGGCGAGCGAGGGGTGTATTCGAAGTCATGACCGCACTGACGAGCAGGCCCCGCGCCCGCAGACCTGCCGGGCTCGCGCCCTGGGAGGAGCGGCCGTCGCCGGTCGGCCAGGTGGGCAAGGGCACGCTGCTGACCATCATCGTCGTGGCCGTGCTGGGCCCGCTCTACACGATCGTGCTGACCAGCCTGAGCTCCACCGCCACGGTGACCAGGGCGGGCGGGCTCGTGCTGGTGCCCGACGGGATCACGTTCGAGGCGTACCGGCAGATCTTCTCCGACACGGTGGTCAGCCACGCGGTCATGGTCAGCACCGGCGTCACCGTCGTGGGGACGCTGGTCAGCGCCGGGGTGAGCGTCCTGGGGGCGTACTCGCTGTCGCGCCCCGGCTCGTTCCTGCACCGGCCGCTGCTGTTCAGCGTGCTGCTGATGTTCGTCTTCATCCCCGGCATCATCCCCGTGTACCTGATGGTGAGCGGGCTGGGGCTGAAGGACAGCTACTGGTCGCTGATCCTGCCGACGGCCGTGTCGGCGTTCAACGTGGTGGTACTGCGCTCGTTCTTCATGGGCATCCCCGGGGAGATCCTGGACAGCGCGCGCATCGACGGGGCCGGGGAGTTCCGCATCCTGTTCCGGATCGTGCTGCCCATGTCGAAGGCGGTGACGGCCGTGGTGGCGATGTTCTACGCGGTCGGGTACTGGAACGCGTGGTTCAACGCGATGCTCTACATCGACGACACCAGGAAGTGGCCGCTCGCGCTGATCCTGCGGCAGTATGTGGTCGACTCCAACCCGCTGCCCGCGGCCACGGCCGGCGTGACGGGTGACGCCCCGCCGACCCTGGCGATCAAGATGGCCATCGTGGTGATCGCGGTCATCCCGGCCCTGATCATCTATCCGTTCGTGCAGCGCCACTTCACCAAGGGCGTGATCGTGGGCGCCGTCAAGGGCTGAGCGCCGGGGACGCCGCTCAGGAGTAGAAGTGCATCACCAGCGCCAGGCCGCCGAAGTGGACGATCGCCACGATCACCAGCAACGACACGAACACGAACTTGGCCGGGCCGTGCTCGAAGTGCTTGCCCTCCTTCAGCGGAGGCAGCTTGGCCTGGCGCTCGGCGATGCGCTCCTCGATCGACTTGCGGTGAAACACGGATGGCGTCCCTTCCTGACCGAAGGTTTGCGTCCATACTGTTTGTGGACTATTAATTAGTACGCAAAGTAATTTACCAGATGGTTCCGGAGGTGTCGTCGCATGGAGCCTGTGACGGAGACTACAGATCTCCTCGCGCTGGACAGGCAGGTGTGCTTCGCCCTCAGCATCGCCTCGCGCAGCGTGATCGGGCTCTACCGGCCGCTCCTGCAGCCCCTGGGCCTGACCCATCCGCAGTACCTGGCCATGCTCGCGCTCTGGCAGCACGAGCCGCTTTCGGTCAAGGAGCTCGGCGAGCTGCTCCAGCTCGACCCCGGCACCATGTCCCCGCTGCTCAAGCGGCTCCAGGCGCTCGGCTACGTCAACCGCGAGCGCAACAGCCACGACGAGCGCTCCCTCGTCGTGACCCTCACCCCGGCCGGCCGAGAGTTGCGGGCACGGGCCGAGCAGATCCCGCCGGCGATCGTGGCCCGCCTCGGCATGGACCTCGACGAACTCCAGGATTTGCACACCGCGCTGACCCGCCTGATCAAGGCGGCCCACACCCCCGGCGACCAGTAAAAGCGACCGGCGTGACACACAGGGCCGGCACGGCGAGAACCAGCCGGTCCTGTGGCTGCGGGGGTCAGTCGAACAGTTCGTCGACGCTGGTGACGACGAGCGCCCTATTGATCCAGGTCTTCAGAGCTTCCTGGTCCGTGCAGGCGAGGATCCGACGCCGCGCTTCGAACGGGGCCTGGATGTTCCGCCCGTCCAGGATCATGAGGACAGCCTTGGCCTCACCCTTCGCTTCGCCCTTCGCCTCGCCATATTCGACACACTCGCGGATGAGCGGGTGGACCATGGCGTCTTCGACGGTCACTTCCATGCCGATCTCCTTGCCGAACTGAGCGAGGTTGAACTTGGGTAGCAGCGCGAATACGAGTTGAGCATAACTCGGCTGACCCTTCGGCCGCAGAGCCGCGGCCTCGACGAAGGTCCGGAGGACCTCGATGCCCTCCGGGGTCTGGGGGTCGCCGTACATGATGGTGGACAGAGCGGTGAGCTCAGCATCATCGCAGGCCTGTTCGATGTCGGTGACTCTAGGGATATCGCGGGGCCCCGCGACGATCGGCCGCAGCACCCAGTCCGGATGCCCCATGTCGATCGGCTCGGCGCAGTCCTTCGCGGTCTTCTCGTCCTGACAGAAGACCAGAAGCACCACCGGGCACTCCTCGATCGCCCGTAGGGTGCTCAGATAGACGGGCCAGGACCAGGTTTTCCTTTTGTCGTACTGTCGTTGGACCTCCAGCACCACCGCTCGCACCGGGTTGCCCTCTCGATCCAGGAGGACAACGGAGTCCGCCCGGTATTCGGTGGGCCGGCAGTTGGTGAAGTCGCAGGTGCCCAGCCGGGCCCGGTCGAAGGCCGGCACCGCGACGCCCACTTCGGCCAGCAGGGTTGCGACCAGGGACGGGCGGTTACGGACGAGTTCGATGAGGTACTCATGTTCTAATGTCGGCGACATGCCGAACAGATTACCGATTGAGACTGACCGATTACTCAGAGTCAAACTTTTCTCCGCTTTAGCTGGCAGATGGCCGCTTTGCGGAGTCAGTAGAGGCGGCGCAGGTCCATCTGGAAGTTCTGCCGCCAGCTCTGCCCGCCGTCGACCGAGGTCTCGCCGATCTCGTGCCAGGCCGTGTCGGTGAAGGTCAGCGTGTAGCGGGTGGTGAAGGAGGGCGTCCGCAGGCTCCACTCGAACCGGCGGTCGCCGACGACCGGCTCGACGGTGGTGACGAAGCCGCGGGAGAACGCCTCCCAGCGATACTGCCCCGTGACATCGTTGTAGTTGATCACGGCGAGCGCGCTGTCCACGATCGTCCCCGGGTCGGCCTTGTCGCGTCCCTGCCCCTCGACCGAGATGACCAGGTCACCCGCCTGGTAGCGGATCCACTCCGTCTGCAGGAACTCCTGGCGGGCGCCGGAGGGCAGGATGGTCCAGCCGGTCCCGGCCCAGGCGCCGACCATGAAGGAGAGCCTGCGCATGGCCTCGGCCTGGGTCAGGGGCTCTCTGGCGGGTGCGGCGGCCGCCGCGGGGGTGACGGCGATCAGCAGCAGGAGGCAGGCCAGCGGGATCAGCAGGCGTGACTTCATCAGAACGGTCTCCATTCGAAGGCGTAGCGGCGAGCGGCGATACGTAGGGCCAGATGATTCGATGCGTAATTCGTGGCGATCCGATGCGTAATTACGGCCGTCCCGCTGGACCGGCGGCGGACGGCGAGCCGATGCTGGATCCGAGGTCCGTTCTCTCATCCAAGGAGCGCTCATGGGCTTGAACCTCCGGCTGGTCGTCCCCCTGGTCTACGCGGCCGCGGTCATCGTGGCCTTCCTGATCGGGCAAACAGTGGGCTCGGTGGTCGCCATCGTCGGAGCCCTCCTCGTGGCCGCGTTCTTCGTCATCACCGCGCGTTCACGTCAGCGCCAGTAGCGCGCCCCAGGGGTCGCGCACGATCGTCGCGCGGTCGCGGCCCGAGGCGATCGTGGCGCCCAGTTCGACCGCCCGCGCGCTCGTCGCCGCTCGGCCGACGGTGGCGAAGAATGTCAGCCAGCACGGGCTCATCCCCTCCGGCGGCGCCATGACCTCGACCCCGTTCAGGCCGGGATAGAAGCCGGCGTCGTGCGTCCACAGCTCGTGGCCGCACCAGGTGCCCGGCTCGTCCACCAGGACGATCCCGGCCGGCCTGCGCCCCTCCCACAGGCCGAAGGGCGCCCCGCAGGCGTCGAGCGCGAACAGCAGCCGCCCGTCGTGGCCGGCCGGGACCGGGCCGAGCAGCACGCTCCCGCCCCTCTCCTTCACCTGTACGGCCGCCGCCCGCGCGTCCGGCGTCGCCAGGTACGTGTTCCACGAGGCGGGCAGCCCGGCGGGCACCCGTCCGAAGCCGCCCACGACCCGGCCGCCGAGCTCGATGAAGGAGTAGCCGCCCGCGTCACGGAACGTCCAGCCGAACAGCTCCCCGTAGAAGGCCCGCGCGCCCTCAGGATCCAGCGCCCCGTAGTCCACCCAGCACGGCGTGCCCGGCCGGTAGTGCTCATGAATCGGCATGCTGCACCTCCCGCGCCGCCGTCCGCAGATGAGCGCCGATGACGGGCGCCACGGCGGCGGGACGCTCGATCATGCACAGGTGCCCGGCGTCGGGCACGGTGATCACGCCGCAGCCGGGGACGGACCCGCGCAGCAGCTCCGCGCTCGCCCGGAAGCCCGGCATGTCCTGCTCGCCCAGCACGACCAGGGTGCGCGCCCTGATGCCACGCAGATCGTCCACCGTGTGGACGTGCCTGCTCAGGCCGTACATGGCGCCGTCACGCAGCTCGCGCCACGAGTGCCTGGCCACGATCGCGCGCAGCCTGGCGCGCAGCTCGGGATGGCGCTCGGTGCCGCGGAAGATGTCCGGCGGGGCCGCCATCCACACGTCGGCCAGCCGTTCGCCGTCCACACCCATCCTGGCCAGCCCGGCCAGCGTGCGGTAGCGCCCCGCGGTACCCGGCTCGGCGGGCGCGCCGGCGATGGTCGGCGAGCCGACGACCAGCCCGCGCACGTCGCCGGGGTGGTCGATGACCAGTTGCAGGGCGATCATGGAGCCGATCGACTCGGCCACCACCAGCGTGGCCCCTTCGGCACGCGCCAGCCCGGCCAGCTCCGCCGCCAGGGCCGGCAGCGACGTGCCGGGCCGCAGCGGTCTCGACCGGCCATGGCCCGGCAGGTCCACGCCGACGTGCCGCCAGCCGGGCAGCAGCCCCCACAGCGGCTCCCAGACCGAGGAGTCCATCGTGTAGCCGTGGATCCACAACACCGAGGGGCCGTCGCCGCGCGTACGCACATGCAGGCTCACGACGTCACCCCCGCCGGGGCGAAACCGGCGCAGAAGCGGCGGAAGGCGATCACGGACGTGTCGGCCGCGTCGTAGCGCTGCGGGGCATGCACGTCCAGGTGGTCCCAGACCACGCGGTCCTGGTCGAAGGCGTAGCGGGCCCCGTGCACGAGCGCGGGCAGCGACTCCCGCTGGTCCCGCCGCACGCCGATGACCACCCGCCCCACGCTGCCCGTCCCGTCCGGCACCGCTCCCGTGATGATCGTGTACGGTGCCGCGGCCGTGCCCAGCTCGGTCAGCACGAGGTGCGGGCTGTAGGCACAGGCCACGAACCGGGAGGCGAAGTTCGGCCGCCGCTCCTTCTCCCACGGCGGCGCCTTCGTCCGGAACTCTCCCTCGATGACCAGCTCGTCGTGCTCCCCCATGCTGACCCGCATGCCCCGCACCGCCGGCACCAGGTGGACGGTGCTGAAGTGCTCGGCGTCGAAGGCGTTCTCCACCACGTACTCGGCCGGGACCGCGACCCGCTGGTTCACCGCCGCGACGAACGTCAGCTCCCCGGCCGCCTGCTTGATCGCCTGCTCGAAGCCCCGGTCGTCGCCCGGATCGGCGGACAGCCGGGCGAACACCGCCGCTCCGGCGTGCAACGTCCGCACCTCGCCCACCGACCAGCGGCGGGCCCGGTCGCCGAGCGCGATCCGCTTGCCGTGGAAGGGGCAGATCACGCACTGCCCGTCCAGCTTGCCGCCGTAGCCGAGGTGGGCGCCCCGGTGCGGGCAGGTTGCCTCGAAGACGCGGACGCCGTCGTCGTCGCGCACCGCGATCAGGTCCGTGCCGCCCAGCCGCAACGGGGTGAGGCCGGGGGCGAGTTCGTCGTCGAGCGCGAGCAGGAACCAGCCGCCGTGCAGGTCGCCGTGCGGGGGGCCGGTCGTGGTCTGTCCGATCACCTCAGTGCTCCGATCACCTCAGTGGCCGCGCGTTCCCCGCCGGCCATCGCCATGTGCGCCATGGGCGGTCCGGCCAGGCCGGTCGTGGCCTCGCCGGCGAAGAAGATCGTCCCGCCCATCGGCTCGGCCCAGGCCGCGGGCGCCCACAGCGCCCCCGCCCCCGGATACGTGTACGCGCCGCCCGCCCACGGATCGGCCCCCCAGTCGGCCACCTTCACCACCTCCGGCACCCGCCCCTTGGTCCAGGGCACCGCCTCAGCCAGCCGAGACAGCAAGGGCCCGTCCCTCCAGGCCACCTCACCCTCGCCGCCCGCCGGGGCCGAGGCTCGCCAGACGGCTCTGGCCCAGCCGGCCGCTCCCGCCTTTGCCATGATCACCACTTCGTGGCGGCCGGCCGTGGCGGTGACGAAGCCCAGCCGTCCTTCCGGATCGAAGACCACGACGGACTCGGGCGCGGGCTCCGGGTAGGTGACCAGGGCGCACCAGGCGTCGCCAGGGCGCAACTCCTGGGCCGCCGCCTGCTTGCGTACCGGGAGGTCGTTGATCGTGAGCCGCCCGTCGGCGACGATCGGCGGCGGCACCGTGACCACGGCAGCGGCCGCGTCCACGACGTGGCCGGCGGCGGTGACCACGCGCACCCGGCCTGGCGACCAGGTCAGGCGCACGACCGGGTCGCCCAGCCGCACCCTCAGGCCGTCAGCCAGCCGCTCGGGGAGCGTGCGCAAGCCGCCGGGCAGGGCGAACTGGCCTTGTCCCACGGCGTCGGCCCGGCGGGCCGCGGACACGCCGAGCGCGCTCAGCGCCTCGGGGTCGGCGGCCCAGTTCTGCCTGAACCACTCGGCGGCCGGCTCCAGCGCGGTGGGAAAGCGCACCGTCTGCTCCTTCAGCCACTGCGCCACCGACACGTCCCCACACCCGCTCGGAGAAGGGCGCCCCGCCGCCTCCACCACCGGCCGGCCGGTCGCGTCTGCCACCAGTCGTTCCTCCAGCAGCGGCGGGGGTGGGCGGAGTGCGGACAGGGGGTGCGGGGCGCCGTTCATGAGCACTTTGGCGGCGTAGCGGGGCAGCGGCACCAGGGCGGGCAGTCCTGGCAGCGCGCCGATCGGGTTGCGGTCGCCGTGCACGACCTGCGCGCCGAGCTCCAGTCCCGAGTCCTCGTCGGTGTGGATCCGGCCGCCGATCCGCGTCCTGGCCTCCAGCATCTCCACCGCCAGGCCCGCGCCCGCCAGTTTCGCGGCGGCGGCCAGGCCGCTCACGCCCGCGCCGATCACGACCACGTCGAGCTCTGCCACCGGCCGCTCCTCTGTAGTAGGTTGTCGTCGGCTTGATCACGAGGAGACGCGATGACCGCATCCCGTACGCTGCCCGCCCACCTGGCCCACCCGTTCTCTCCTCGCGGGCGGCTGGATCCGTATCCCGCGTACCGGTGGCTGCGTGAGCACGATCCGGTCCACTTCGACGTCACCTCGCGCATGTGGCTGCTGACCACGCACGCCGACTGCGCGCTCGCGCTGCGCGACCCGCGCTTCTCCGCGGCGCTGGGGCAGCGGGAGCGGGTCAGGGACGACGAGCTGCCGCCGTCGATGCTCACCACCGATCCCCCCGAGCACCAGCGGTTACGCTCGCCGGGGGCGCTGCTGATGGGGCCGGCCGCGATCCGCGGGATCTCCGGCGGCATCGCCGCCGAGATCGAGCGGGTGCTGGACGGCCTGGCCGGACGCGAGCGGATCGAGGCCACGGCCGACATCGGCGAGCCGCTGGCCACCGGCGTGCTGGCCGAGCTGGCCACGCTGCCGGCCGCCGACCAGGCCGCGTTCGCCGTGCTGGCCGCGCGGGTGTCGGCCGTGGCCTCGATCCGCTCGCGTCCGGCCAGGCCGTCCAGCA
>NZ_BAAAMU010000099.1:18652-37223 GCF_039529435.1 Nonomuraea maheshkhaliensis | reverse complement strand
GGCCCCGGGGCGCCGGGCCCCCCCCCCCCCCCCCCCCCCCGCCCCGGCGGGAGGGGGGGGGGAGCCCGCCCCGCCCGCCCGGCTGCCTGGCCTTCGCACCGGCCGGAGCGGGCCGCGACGGCTCGGCGGGCTCGCCAGGCCGGCCAGGGGCGCTGACGCCGGCGGCGGGGCCGACGGCGGCCATCGCGCCCGTGGACAGCAGGTCTCTCTCGCCCGCCGGCTGCCCCAGCAGGCGGCGCAGCACCTCTTCCGCGTCCGGCCGCTCGCCCGGCTCGGTGGCCAGGCACGCCTCGACGATCTCGCGCAGAGGCCCGCTCAGCGGGCCCAGGTCCGGCTTGCCGTAGAGCACCCTGGCCAGGATCTCCTGGTGGGTGTCGGCGGTGTACGCGGGCCGCCCTGAAGCGGTGTAGGCGACGGTCAGCGCCCAGGCCCACATGTCGGCGGGCGGCCCGGCCGGCTCGCCCTTCATCCGCTCCGGCGCCATGTAGGCGGGCGTGCCCATGGGCGCGTGGGCGGTGGCGGCGGCGTCGACCAGCCGCGACACGCCGAAGTCGATCACCCGGGGCCCGTCGAGGCCGAGCAGCACGTTGCCCGGTTTGAAGTCGCGGTGCACGACCCCGGCCCGGTGGATCGCTCCGAGTGCGGTGGCGGTGCCGATGGCCAGGCGCTCCAGCGAGCCGCCCCGCCGGGGCCCTTCGGCCATGATGTGCTCGCGCAGCGACGGTCCGTCGACGTATTCGCTCACCAGGTAGGGCCGGTCGCCTTCGAGATCCGCGTCGAGCAGCTGGGCCGTGCAGAACGCGGCCACCCTGCGTACGGCCTCGACCTCCCCGAGGAAGCGGCGCCGCCCGTCGGGATCGCCCGACAGGCTCGCGTGCAGCAGTTTGACCGCGACCGGCGCCTGCTGCGGGGAGTGGCCCAGGTAGACGACTCCCTGGCCACCCTGACCGAGCCTGCGCGTCAGCCGGTACGCCCCGAGCTGTCGGGGATCATCGGCACGTAGCTCGGACATATCGTTCCATTATGCCCGCTGACCTAGGTGGACGGCGTACTGATCGAGCAGCGGCGACATCGATTCAGGCCACGCCCGAACCCTTCCCCGCGCGGGTGACCTCGCCTCGCGTCCCGCGCTTCACCTTGATAACGATCTGTACGCGGTGCGATCTGACACCATGGCGGCGTACTCGTCCAGCACCGGCAGCACCACGTCGGCGGGCCCGCTGGGCAGGTTGGCCACCGACTCGGTGATGCCGAGCCCGGCGTAGTAGTCGAGCTTCTCCTTGGTGGGCCGGATGGCGAACGGGATCACCTCTGCCATCGGCCGCCCGGCCCGCTCGCACGCCTCGCGCAGCGCCGGCAGAGCCGCCTTGACGCCGCGCCCGCCGATCGGCATCCATCCGTCGGCGTACTCGGCCACGTGCGCGAACAGCTTCGGCCCCGCGGCGCCACCCACGTACACCGGAGGAGTCTTGGCAGGCTTCGGCCAGGACCAGGAGGGCTCGAACCCGTCGAAGGAGGTCACCTCGTCGTGCCACAGCGCCCGGATGGCCAGCATGTTGCGCCGCGCGACCTCCCGGCGCTCGCCGTACGGCACCCCGTGGTCCTCGATCTCCTCCACGTTCCAGCCGAACCCGATGCCGACCGTCAGCCGCCCGCCCGACAGCCGCTCCAGCGTGGCCAGGGCCTTGGCCGTGACGATGGGGTCGCGCTGGGCGGCGAGCAGGATGCCGGTCCCGACGCGCAGCCGCTCGGTCGCGGCGGCGGCGAAGGACAGGGCGACGAGGGGGTCGTAGGTGCGCTTGTACTCCTCGGGCAGCTCTCCCCCGACCGGGTACGGCGTGCGCCGCGAGACGGGGATGTGGGTGTGCTCGGGCAGGTAGAGCGAGTAGAAGCCGCGCTCCTCCGCCGCCCTGGCCAGGTCCTGGACCGGCATGGCCAGATCCGTGGCGAACATCGTGACCCCGAGCCTCATCCGTCCTCCCCGCAAGCGAACCAAGCGATTGCTCGGTTAAGATTTCCAGAGTACCTTGCAGAAGACCATCCCGCGGAAAGAGGTCCCCGGTGAAGTTTTCTATCTTCCTGAATCCGCAAATTCCAGGCTCTGGGTACGCAGCCGAGGAGAACGCCAGGGCCAAGCGCCCGATCGGGCGCGACACTGAGTCGTACCAGAGA
Organism: Nonomuraea maheshkhaliensis; assembly: GCF_039529435.1. Classification (NCBI taxonomy): domain Bacteria; kingdom Bacillati; phylum Actinomycetota; class Actinomycetes; order Streptosporangiales; family Streptosporangiaceae; genus Nonomuraea; species Nonomuraea maheshkhaliensis. Next base: position 35,051 of record NZ_BAAAMU010000099.1, on the reverse strand, counting down.
CTGCTGCACGAGGTACGGGAGATAGCCGTCCACGCCGACCAGATCGGGTTCGACGCGCTCATGATGACCGAGCACCACTTCCACTCCGAAGGGATGGAGTTCTCGGTCAACCCGTTGATGTTCCTCACCGACCTGGCCGCCAGGACCGAGCGGATCCTGCTCGCGCCGCTCGGACTCGTGCTGCCCGCCTGGGACCCCATCAGGGCGGCCGAGGACGTGGCCCTGCTCGACCAGTTCAGCAAGGGACGGCTGCGGCTGGGCGTGGCGCGTGGTTACCAGAACCGCTGGATGAACGTCCTGGGCCAGCGCTGGCAGGCCGCCGCCGCCCGCTCCGACGGCTCGGCCAGCGACACCCGCAACTTCGACGTCTTCGGCGAAGTCCTGAAGATCATGAAGCTGGCGTGGACCGAGGAGACACTCCGCTACAAGTCGGACGTGCTCGACTACCAGGTGCCCTACCCGTACGACGGCATCGAGGGCTGGCCCGCCCAGGAGTGGACCAGGACCTTCGGCGCGCCCGGCGAACTCGACGAGGACGGCAAGGTGCGGGCGGTGTCGGTCTGCCCCCGGCCGTACCAGAACCCCCACCCCGAGCTGTGGCAGCCGTTCACGATCTCGGACCGGTCGGTCATCAGGGCGGCGCAGGAGGACATCCTGCCGTGGATGTTCACCCCCAACCCCGACGACCACGCCGCCAAGGCCAAGCTCTACCAGGAGGAGTCGGCCAAGCAGGGCCGCCACTACAAGCTGGGCGAGCACACCGGCATCCTGAAGATCGTCGGGATCGCGGACACCACCGAGGAGGCCATCAACACCTTCGGCCGCAGCATCCCCAAGGACTTCGCCGCCTTCTTCGGCCCGTTCGGCTACCTGGAGGTGCTGCGCAAGAAGGAGGACGAGAAGCACAAGCCCATCTCCCCGGAGAAGGGCGACGCCAAGCGCATGAACGACGTCGAGATGGCCCTGTTCGGCACCCCCGACGACGTCAAACGCGGCATCCAACGCATGCTGGACCGCATGCCGGACCTGGAGTGGTTCGGCCTCTACATGCAGGGCCAGCAGGGCGTGCTCCCCCTCGACACCGTCAAGCGCAACCTGGAACTGTTCGCCACCAAGGTCGCCCCGGAGTTCCGATGAGATTCTGGCTGGGAGCCTCCTTCGCCGACAGCGACCAGTTCGTGGAGCTGGCGCGGGCCGCCGAGCGGTGCGGGTTCGACGCGCTGACGCTCTCCGACCACCTCTTCTACGCCGACTTCGCCTCGCCGTACCCGTACTCGAGGTCCGGCAGGCCGCGCTGGGACGCGGGTACGCACTGGCCGGACGTCTGGGTCACGATCGGCGCCATGGCGGCGGTCACCAGCACCCTGCGCTTCTCCCCGAACGTCTACATCGCGCCGGCCCGCGACCTGTTCACCGTGGCCAAGCTGGTCTCCACGGCGGCGGTGCTGTCGCACGACCGGGTGACGTTCGGCGTGGGCGTCGGATGGTGCAAGGAGGAGTTCCTAGGCACCGGCCAGGACTTCCACACGCGCGGCAAGCGCCTGGACGCGATGCTGCCGGTCCTGCGCTCGCTCTGGTCGGGCGAGACGGTCACCGTGGACGGCCTGCCGCCGCTGTCGATCTCACCCACCCCCGCCGCCCCCATCCCCGTGTACGTGGGCGGCGACAGCGAGGCGGCGCTGCGGCGCGCGGCCCGGCTGGGCGACGGCTGGATCGGCAACCGCATCTACACCGAGGAGCAGTTCGACACCGTCCTCGCGGACCTGCGCGGCCACCTCGACGCCAACGGCAGGAGCATGGACGGCTTCGAGATCATCGCGCCGCTGGCGGTGCCGCCGGAGGCGGAGACGTACCGCCGCTTCGCCGACAAGGGCGTGACGGGGACGATGGCGGCGCCGTGGTGGCTGGCCACGCCGGAGGAGAAGGCCCGGTACGGCGAGGGCACGCTCGAACTCAAGATCGCCACCATGGAGCGCTTCGCCGAGGAGGTCATCGCCAAGATGTGATGTCCCGCGACCGGGCAGGCCGACCGGCGTAGCTCCGCTCAGGGGACGATAGCCTCGTCTCGTGCTGGAAAAGGTCACAGCCACCCGTTACGTGACTCCACTGCGGGAGGGCGGGTCGCTGCCCGGCGTCGTCGAGGCCGACGACCTCGGCACGTACGTCGTGAAGTTCCGCGAGGCCGGCCAGGGCCGCAGGGTGCTCGTCGCCGAGATCATCGCCGCCGAGCTGGGCCGCCGGCTGGGGCTGCGCACACCCGAGCTCAAGCTCATCGACCTCGATCCGCAGCTGGGCGCCAGAGAGCCGGACGAGGAGGTCCAGGACCTGCTCAAGGCCAGCACCGGGCTCAACCTGGCGGTGGACTTCCTGCCCGGCGCGCTCGGGTTCGAGCCGCTGGCCTGGGTGGCCGATCCGCTGTTCGCGGCCAGGGTGATCTGGTTCGACGGCCTGATCCACAACATCGACCGGAGCTGGCGCAACCCCAACCTGCTCGTCTGGCACCACGAGACCTGGCTGATCGACCACGGCGCCGCGCTGTGGTTCCACCACAACTGGCGCACCGCCGACCCGCAGCGGCCGTTCGACGCGAGTGACCACGTGCTCGCCCCCTACGCGGGCGACGTGGGCGCGGCGGGCGCCGAGCTGGCCGCGAAGATCACGCCGGAGCTCCTGGAGGGCGTGACGGCGCTGGTGCCGGACGAGTGGCTGGCCGGCGAGCCGGGTTTCGACTCGCCCTCCGACGTACGCGCGGCGTACGTCGAGCATCTGCTGCGGCGGGCCCACGGGCCCGGCGGCTGGCTGGTCACCGGCGGGCAGGAGCGGGGCCGCAGGACGGCGGGCCCTGGATCGGTCGGCGAGTTCTGGCGGGGAGGCGGCGACCGGTGATCAGGGACGTCTACGAGTACGCGGTGATCCGCGTGATGCCCAAGGTCGAGCGGGGCGAGCTGATCAACGCCGGCGTGCTGCTCTACTGCCAGCCGCGCGGCTACCTGTGCGCCCGGGTGGCGCTGGACCCGGCGCGGCTGCGGGCCCTCGATCCCCACGCCGACGTCGAGGGGGTGCGCCGGGCGCTCAGCGCGTACGAGCTGGCCTGCGGCGACGAGGCGGGGGCGCTGGCCACCGAGTCGCTCGGGGGCAGGTTCCGCTGGCTGACCGCCCCGCGCAGCACGATCGTCCAGGCGGGCCCGGTGCACGCGGGGCTGACCGCCGACCCGGACACCGAGCTGGCCCGCCTGTTCGACCAGCTCGTCCGGGTCTGACCCCACCCGATGGTGCGGTGATAAGGGAGATCGTTGGGTAGAAGGCGCAAAGGGGAAGGGAGAGCCGGTCATGAGCGTGCCGTCCGGAGACGCCGAACGGTCCCTCGTCATGGGCGGCAAGCGCCCCTTCGACCTGGATGACCTCGTCGACGCGGGGGCCTACGTGGTGGACGACGGCGGCCGCATCATGCAGGTCAACTCGCGGGCCGAGCACCTGCTGCGGCGCGGCGCCGGAGAGCTGATCGGCCGCGACGCCCACGACCTGCTGCACCGCGGCGAGCGCGGCCAGCCGCTGCCGCGCAGCCGCTGCGAGATGCGTGGCCCGCTCCTGGCGGGCGGCAGCGCGCAGGGCGCGGAGCAGTGGCTGGAACGGGGAGACGGCACCCTGATGAAGATCTCCTGGCTGGTCACCCCGTGCCAGAGCGACGACCCTCTGACCAGTGCCCTGGTGATCTTCCACGAGGCCGGCTCGGGCGAGACCGAGCCGCCGGAGCCGTCCCCCGTCCACACGCCGATGTCGGAGCGCGACCGGCTGGCCCTGCTCGCCGAGACGACCACGACGCTGACCTCCAGCCTCGACGTCAGCGAGACCCTGCGCCAGCTCGTCCGGCTGGTGGTGCCGCTGCTGGCGGACTGGGTGGTGATCGACCTGTTCACCGAGGAGGGATCGGTCTCCCGCGCGGTCGTGGTCCACTTCGAGAACGGCACCCTGACACACCGCGACGAGCTGGAGGAGCTGCTGCCACCGCTGGCGCGGGAGTCGCCGATGCCCCTGGCGCGGGCGCTGCGCGGGGTCGCCGCCGCGCTGGTGGGGCCCGAGGACTACCGGGGCCGCCCCGACTCCGCCATCACCGCCGCCCAGCAGCACCTGATGGAGGTGACCGGCATCCGGTCCGCGTGCATCGCCCCGATCCGCGGCGTGCGCGAGGTCGTCGGCGCGGTCACCCTCGGCCGCGCCGAGCGGGCCGAGCCGTTCACCACCGACGACATGCTGCTCACCGAGGACATCGCCCGCCGCGCGGGGCTGGCGCTGGACAACGCCCGCCTGTACGAACGGCAGCGGCGGGTCGCCGAGACCATGCAGCGCCATCTGCTGCCCCAGTTGCCCATGGTGCGGGGGCTGGAGATGCGCGCCTGCTACGTGCCCGCCCCTGACGCCTCACAGGTCGGCGGCGACTGGTACGACGCCTTCCTCATGTCCGACGGCTCGGCGGGGCTGGTGATCGGCGACGTGATCGGCCACGACCTCGACGCCGCCGCGGGCATGGCGCAGGTCTGCAACATGCTCCGCGCGTACGCGGGAGAGCTGGAGGAGCCGCCCAGCATGGTCATCGACCGGCTCGACCAGGCGGTGGCCCGTATGGCGGACCCGACGATGGCCACCGTCGTCTTCGCCCGCGTGGAGCACGCGAACGGCGGCTGGCAGTTGCGCTGGACGAACGCGGGCCATCCGCCGCCGCTGCTGGTCGAGAGCGACGGGCGGGCCCTCTTCCTGGAGGAGGCGAGCGGGCTGCTGCTCGGCACCGGCCACCGCCTGCCCCGTGAGGACGCCGTCGTGCCGCTCTCGCCGGGCTCGACCGTGCTCTTCTACACCGACGGCCTGATCGAGTCGCCCAGCCACGCGCTCGACGACGGCCTGGAACGGCTGAGCACGCAGGCCGCGGGCTTGATCGGGCAGCCGCTGACCGCCTTCTGCGACCGGTTCCTGGCCAGTGTCCGCCCGGCCGACAACGACGACGACGTCGCGCTGCTCGTCCTGCGCGTCCCCGGCTGAGCGCGCCCCGCGTACAGCTAGAAGAGCACCGACATGAAGGTGTCGACCTCGCGGAAGCCCACCTTGCGGTAGACCGAGCGCGCCGCGTGGTTGTAGTCGTTGACGTAGAGCGTGACGATCGGCGCGAAGCAGCTCATCGCGGCGTCGACCACGGCGGCCATGCCGGCCACCGCGTGGCCCCTCCCCCGCAGCTCGGGCGCCACCCAGACCCCCTGGATCTGGCAGGCGTGCGGCGTGACGGCCCCCACCTCGGCCTTGAACACGACCCGCCCGTCCTCGATCCGGGCGTAGGAGCGGCCGATCCTGATCAGCTCGGCCACCCGCGTGCGGTAGAGCGCTCCACCGTCACCGAGGTTGGGCGAGACGCCCACTTCCTCCGTGAACATGGCCACGCACGCCGGCAGCAGGATGTCGAACTCCTCCGGCCGCACCCTGCGCACCAGCGGGTCGGGCGGCACCGGCGACTTGTGCGAGATCGCCATGACCGGCTGCGCCCAGCGGATCGCCCGCGCCCGCCCCCAGTGCGGCTCCAGCCGCTCCCACAGCAGCGCGACGGCGTCGGCGGGGCCCACGATCGAGGAGCACCGCCGGCCCTGCTTGCGCGCGCGGTCGACGAAGGCGTGCACGGCTTCGGGACCGGCGTTGACCGGCACCAGGTTGGCGCCGGCGTAGCAGAGTGACACGAGGCCACCGCGCGGCCCGAATCCCCACATCTGTCCGCCGAGTCTCGCCGGGTTGAGTCCGACGGCCCGCACTCGGGAGGAGACGAAGACGTTGGCGACCGGGTCGGAGTCAAGCAGCGCGAGAACTTCGTCCCGGTCGTTGTCGTCGAGCACGCGCGACGCCGATGTACGCAGCATCACACGGTCAGACTACGCGAAGGGTCACCGAATGGCTCATCTGGAACTGCCGACGGTAACCCTTTCTTGACGTCAGCCTCCGCGCAGCTCGTCCAGCGCGCCCAGAATGCCGAGCAGCGCGTGCCTCTTCGGCTCCTGCGACGTCATGTGCTCGGCCGGACGGGGCTCGGCGGACGCGGCGCACCGCGTGTCCCTGGCCGGCAGGGTGCCGTCCCTCAGGTACGCCGCCAGGTGCCCGTCCACGCACGTGTTGCCCGACAGCGAGACGCCGTGGTTGCCGCCGCCCTCCAGCACCATGCGCGAGCGCGGGAAGAGCGCCGCCATCCGCTGCGCGCCCCGGTAGGGGGTCGCGGCGTCGTGCCTGGACTGCAGGAGCAGGATCGGCGGCAGCTTCGGCGACTGGCGCACCTGCACCGGCGTGCCGCCCCTGACCGGCCAGAACGCGCAGGGGGCGTTGAACCAGGCGTTCGGCCAGGTCAGGAACGGCGCCTGCTGGTGCATCGCGGCCATGTCGGTCCGCCAGGTCGCCCACTGGCGCGGCCACTGCGCGTCGCGGCACTGGACGCTCAGGTAGACGGCGTAGCCGTTCTCGTCGGCGGCGTCGTTCTTGCCGTGCCTCTCGTAGATCTCGGTCAGGCCCTTGACCTCGCCCCTGCGGACGTACGCGGACCAGGCCTGGGCGAACAGGGGCCAGACCCTGTCGCTGTAGCCGGCCACCGTGAACGTGTCGTCGAGCTCGCTCGGCCCGACGACCCCGCCGGCGGGCCGGGAGCGGAGCCGGTCGCGCATGGCGTAGTAGGCGAACGAGGTCTGCTTCGCGGTGGCGCCCAGCTTGTAGACGCCGTGGTGCTTGGCGGTCCAGGCCAGGAACTGGCGGTGGCGGTGCTCGAAGGAGCGGTCCTGCCTGAGGTTGGACTCGTACCAGACGGCCGTGGGGTCGACGATGCTGTCCATGACCAGGCGCTTGACCCGGTCGGGGAAGAGGGTGGCGTAGACGCCGCCCAGGTAGGTGCCGTACGAGTAGCCGAGGTAGCTGATCTTCTCCTCGCCCAGGGCGGCCCTGATGACGTCCATGTCCCTGGCGGAGTTCTCGGTGGTCAGGTGGGGCAGCAGCCAGGACCAGCGGTTGCCGCACGCGGTGGCGAACTCGGCGGCCCGGCGCAGCAGCACCCGCTCCTCGACCTGCCCGCGCGGCACCGCGTCGGGCCTCGGGGGCTTGTAGAAGACGTCCGGGTCCACGCAGTGCACGGCCGGCTCGCTGCCGCCGACGCCGCGCGGGTCGAACCCGACGATGTCGTACCGTTCGGACACGTCGGCGGGCAGGGACGTCGCCACCAACTCGGTCAGCTCCCGTCCAGGAGAGCCGGGCCCGCCCGGGTTGAGCAGCAGCGTGCCCAGGTGATTGGCGTCCCGCGCCACCTTGGCCTTGATCCGGTTGACGGCGATCTTGATGGACTGGCCCCTGGGCTGGCGGTGGTCGAGCGGCACGCGTACGGTGCCGCATTCGAGCGCCGCCGACACCGTCTTGCCCGCCACCTTCGGACAGGCGCCCCAGACCACCGCAGCCGCCGGCCGACCGGCCGCCTCCGCCGCCGCTTCCCTGCCGGCCACCGCCGCACCGTCCGCGCCGACCATCCCGGCGATGAGCACCGCCGTACCGGCGACAACCCCAGCTACCCGCTTCACCCGGCCTCCTCCCTCGTCATAGGCCTAGCGATGCTCCCGTGCGGGGCCTGGGACGGTTCCGGGTATGGCGAAAAGCTTGCCAATTTGTGATCGATCAATGACAGGGAGTGAAATCCAGGAATGTCGGTGGCCGCTGGCAGACTCGCCCCATGACCATGGAGACCGTCGTTCTCACCGGGGCCGCCGGCCGGGTCGGGTCCGTGCTGCGCGAGCCCCTGCGCCGCCGCCTGACGCGCCTGATCTCGGTCGACCGCGTGCCGCTGACCCCCGGAGGCGCCGGCGAGGAGGTCCACCGGGCCGAGCTGAGCGGGCCCGACGACGTGGCGGCTCTGCTGCCTGGGGCCGACGCGATCGTCCATCTGTCCGGCGTGCCCGACGAGGCCCCGCTTGCCGACCTGCTCGACGCCAACGTGTCGGGCACCCACCACGTGCTGGAGGCGGCGCGCCGCACCGGCGTCAGGCGGGTGGTGCTGGCCAGCAGCAACCGTCTGACCGGCTGCTACCCGGCGAGCGTGACCGTCTCACCCGGCATGCCGGCGCGCCCCGACGGCCTTTACGGGGTGAGCAAGGTCGCGGTGGAGGCGCTGGGCCGCCTCTACGCCGACAAGTTCGGCCTGGAGGTGGTGTGCCTGCGCATCGGCAGCCTGGAGCCGGAGCCCGGCGAGCCCCGCCATCTGGCCACCTGGCTCAGCCCGCGCGACTGCGCCGGCTTCTTCTGGGCCGCGCTGACCACGCCGGGCCTCACCTTCGCCGCCCCCTACGCGGTGTCGGCCAACACCCGCCGCTACTGGGAGCTGGACGACCGCCTCGGCTACCACCCTCTTGACGACGCCGAAGCCCATGCCGACCGCATCCCGGGAGTGGCCGCCCACTTCACCGGCGACCCCCCGCAGGGCGGCGCCTTCGCCGACCCCGCCTACACCCTCCCGCACCTCTGACCCCGCGCGAGGTTCGCGCCGGGATCATCGGCTCGCGACCGTAGGGCCGAGGCGAGAGAACCCCGCCGGGATCAGCCGACCGTGACCGTGGGGCCGGAGTCGTCGTCGAGGTCGACCTCGACGCCCATCTCCTCGGCCAGGCGCAGCGCCTCCTCGATCAGCGTCTCGACGATCTGCGACTCCGGCACCGTCTTGATGACCTCGCCCTTGACGAAGATCTGGCCCTTGCCGTTGCCGGAGGCCACCCCGAGGTCGGCCTCGCGCGCCTCGCCGGGCCCGTTGACGACGCAGCCCATGACGGCCACCCGCAGCGGCACCTTCAGCCCCTCAAGGCCCGCCTGGACCTGGTCGGCCAGGGTGTAGACGTCGACCTGCGCCCGCCCGCACGACGGGCAGGAGACGATCTCCAGGCCGCGCTCGCGCAGCCCGAGCGACTCCAAAATCTGGTTGCCGACCTTGACCTCCTCGACCGGAGGGGCCGAGAGGGAGACCCGGATGGTGTCGCCGATGCCCTCGGCGAGCAGGGCGCCGAACGCGACGGACGACTTGATGGTGCCCTGGAAGGCCGGCCCGGCCTCGGTCACGCCGAGGTGGAGCGGGTAGTCGCACTCGGCGGCCAGCAGGCGGTAGGCGTTGATCATCACGACCGGGTCGTTGTGCTTGACCGAGATCTTGATGTCGCGGAAGCCGTGCTCCTCGAACAGCGAGCACTCCCACAGCGCCGACTCGACCAGCGCCTCGGGCGTGGCCTTGCCGTACTTCTGCAGCAGGCGCGGGTCGAGGGAGCCGGCGTTGACGCCGATGCGGATCGGGACGCCGGCGTCGGAGGCGGCGCGGGCGATCTCGCCGACCTTGTCGTCGAACTTCTTGATGTTGCCCGGGTTGACCCGGACGGCCGCGCAGCCCGCGTCGATGGCGGCGAAGACGTATTTCGGCTGGAAGTGGATGTCGGCGATCACCGGGATCTGCGACTTCTTGGCGATGACGGGCAGCGCGTCGGCGTCGTCCTGGGACGGCACGGCGACGCGGACGATCTGGCAGCCGGACGCCGTGAGCTCGGCGATCTGCTGCAGGGTGGCGTTGACGTCGGCGGTCACCGTCGTCGTCATCGACTGCACCGACACGGGGGCGTCGCCGCCCACGGGCACGCTGCCGACCATGATCTGGCGGGAGTGGCGGCGTTCGGCGAGCGGCTTGGGACGCACCGTCGGGATGCCGAGAGCTACAGAAGTCATTTCAACCCTTACTGTGACGACGCTTTCCAGTTTAGGTAGCTAGCGGGACTGCCCGGTTGTGAGTTCGGCCGCACGGGCGCGAGCCCAGGCGTCGGCCGCCAGCACCTCTTCGACGGAGTCGGCGGGGGTCACCTCGTGCTCCTCGACGACCTTGGCCACGGTGTCGACGATGGCCAGGAACGGCAGCCCGCCCCGCAGGAACGCCTCAAGGCACGCCTCGTTGGCGGCGTTGTAGACGGCGGGCGCCGTGCCGCCCTCGCCGCCGACGTGCCGGGCGAGCGCGACCGAGGGGAAGGCCACGTCGTCGAGGGGCTCGAACGTCCAGGTGTGGGCCTTGGTCCAGTCGATGGCCCGCGCGGCGCCCGGGATGCGTCTGGGGTGGCCGAGCGCGAGCGCGATCGGCAGCCGCATGTCGGGCGGGCTGGCCTGGGCGATGGTCGAGCCGTCGACGTATTCGACCATGGAGTGGATCACCGACTGCGGGTGCACGACCACCGCGATGCGGTCGAAGCCGAGGTCGAACAGCAGGTGCGCCTCGATCACCTCCAGCCCCTTGTTGACCAGGGTGGCGGAGTTGATCGTGATGGCCGGGCCCATGGACCAGGTGGGGTGCGCCAGCGCCATCTCGGGCGTGACGCCGGCCATCTCCTCGCGCCGCATGCCCCTGAACGGCCCGCCGCTGGCGGTGATCACGAGCTGTTTGACGGCCGAGGAGTCGTAGCCGGCGGGCCCCGCGGCCCACAGGGACTGCTGCACGGCCGAGTGCTCGGAGTCGACCGGGAGGATCTGGCCCGGCTTGGCCAGCCGCTTCACCAGCGGCCCGCCGATGATCAGCGACTCCTTGTTGGCCAGCGCGAGCGTGCGGCCCGCCTCGAGCGCGACGAGGGTGGAGGTCAGCCCGAGCGCGCCGGTGATGCCGTTGAGCACCATGTCGCACGGCCATCCCGCGACCTCCGCGACCCCCTCGTGGCCGGCGAGCACGACCGGCCGGGCGCCGAGCGCGGCCAGCGCCTCCTTCAGCGCGGGCACGGCCGCGGGGTCGGCCACCGCCACGGCCTCGACCCCGAACTCCGCGGCCTGGCGCGCCAGCAGCTCGACCTTCCCGCCACCGGCCGCCAGCCCGGCGACCTTGAAGCCGCCGGGGTTGGCGGCGATGACGTCGAGGGCCTGGGTGCCGATCGAGCCGGTGGAGCCGAGCACGACCACGGAGCGGAGGGTCTCTTCATGCACGCGTCCATTGTCCCCGCTCTTCGGCGTACTCGGGCACGCGGGACCCCAGGCCCCAGAAATCCCCTCCTTATGTGGCACGTGATAAGGGAGTTCATTTGTGCCGGAATATAGCTATATCGGTATGAGCAAATCTTGAGAAATCTGGATATTGATCCCGCTACCTTCCTAGGCCCAGGTCCGGTTTACGGAGGTTACGTAATGCAACGCAAATTCGCCCTGCTTTCCGCCACCACGCTCACCGCCGCCGCCCTCACCGCCGCCCTGGCCCCGCCCCCCGCGAGCGCGGCTCCGGCGCAGCCCCAGCAGCGGGTGCAGGCCCAGGGACAAGTGCAGGCGCAGGGACAAGTGCAGGCTCGGGTGCCGGCGCAGCCGAAGCCCGCCCAGCGGGCCGCCGCCGACACGGCCACCGAGCGGCGGCAGGTCATGACGTACTGGACGGAGCGGCGGATGGAGGCCGCCAAGCCCTTGGACGCGCCGAGGCCCAAGGCCGGGCTGACGGCGGACACGCCCGAACAGGGCAGCTCTTGGACCGCTCCACCCACCCGCGGCCGGTCCGGCGCCGGCGTGGACCTCCAGGCGGCGCGGAGCGGGGGCGAGGCGTGGACCGGCGGCGGCGCGGTCGCCCGCACCACCGGCCGCATCTTCTTCACCACCCAGGGCCGCAACGCCTCCTGCTCGGGCACGGCGGTGACCAGCGCCAACAAGAGCGTGGTGCTGACCGCGGGCCACTGCGTGAAGATGAACGGCGCCTTCCACACCAACTGGGTCTTCGTCCCCGGCTACGCCGCCGGCAACCGCCCCTTCGGCACCTGGCCCGCCACCAGGCTGCTGACCACCCAGCAGTGGAACGCGAGCGAGGACATCAACTTCGACGTCGCCGCCGCCGTGGTCGCACCCCTGGAGGGCAAGACGCTGGTGGACGCCGTGGGCGGCCAGGGCGTGGCCTTCAACCAGCAAAGACGCCGGCAGATGTACGCCTTCGGCTATCCCGCGGCGGCCCCGTACGACGGCTCGAAGCTCGTCTACTGCTCGGGCCGCGCGTTCGACGACTTCCTCGCCTCCAACGACCTGGGCCTGACCTGCGACATGACCGGCGGTTCCAGCGGCGGCCCCTGGATGCTGAATTTCAACGAGTCGACCGGCCTCGGCACCCAGAATTCCGTCAACAGCTTCAAATACAACTTCGCCCCCAACTGGATGTTCGGCCCCTATTTCGGAAACGAGGCCCAAGCCGTCTACCAAGCAGCACAAAGCACCAACGCACTCTGAGGAATTTACCGAAAGTAGTCACAAGAACACATCTCGTAGTGCACACTCGGGGGCCATGACCTTGAGCACCCCCCTGCTTGCGGCGGCCCCGCTTCTGGCAGGGCTGATCGGCCCCGCGCTCATCGGCGCGGCCCCCGCCCGCCAGCAGGCCGACCGACCGGCCGTCGCGCCCGCCCACACGGGCGGGCGCGCGACCCAGAACATCATCGGGCACGGCAGTACGAGCACGGCCGGCGACATCGTCGAGCACGTCGCCGCCAGATCCGCCGCCGACCAGCGGCGCGTGCTCGGCTACTGGACTCCCGAGCGCATGGCCAAGGCCCTGCCGATCGGGCTGCTGGACATCGTGACCGACGACGGCCTGCTGAGCGGGCTCACCGGCAGCGCGGACCTGCGCACCACCCCCGAGCTGACCGGCCGCAAGGCGGACCTCACCGTCCCGCGCGAGCTCGTCGGCACGCACCGCATGGCCGGGGCCCGCCCCGACACCAGCACGATCGGCGCCCGCTGGATGACCGGCGGCCTGGTGTCCAGGACGACGGGCCGGGTGTTCCTGACCGTGGCAGGGGCCGACTTCGTCTGCTCGGCCAGCACCGTCAAGAGCGCCAACAGGGACGTCGTGGTCACAGCCGGCCACTGCGTCAAGGACGGCGCGGGCGCGTGGGCGGCGAACTGGACGTTCGTCCCCGGGTACGGCACGCGCGGCGCGCACCCGTACGGCCGGTACACCGCCCGCCGCATGTTCGTCGCCGGCCCCTGGTCGCGCGGCGGCGACGACAACTACGACGTGGGCATGGTGGCGCTGGCCACCTCCCACGGCAAGCACGTGGCCGACGTCGTGGGCACGCAGGAGATCGCGTTCGACGCGGGGCGCGGCGGCCAGGCGTTCGGCTTCGGCTACCCGGCCGACCCCCCGTACGACGGCGGCCACCTCGTCTACTGCGCGGGCCGGCTCAAGGACGACCCGTACGGCCAGAGCCGCGACCAGGGCCTCGGCTGCGACATGACCGCCGGTTCCAGCGGCGGGCCGTGGATGACGAAGTTCGACCCGGCCACGGGCAAGGGCACGATCATGTCGCTGAGCAGCTTCAAGTACAGCGACGACCGGCGCACGATGTACGGCCCGTACTTCGGCCAGACGATCAAGGCCCTCTACGCCACGGCGCAGAACGCATGACGTGAGGCGCCGCCACCCGGCCAGGTGGCGGCGCCCTACCGATCATGCGTCAGAGGCTCAGCCCGGTCAGCACCATGACCTTCTCGTAGGTGTAGTCCTCCATCGCCGAGTGCAGCCCCTCGCGCCCGACCCCCGAGTCCTTCACCCCGCCGTAGGGCATCTGGTCGGCCCGGTACGACGGCACGTCCCCGACGATCACGCCGCCCACCTCCAGCTCCCGGTTCGCCCGGAAGGCCGCGTCCAGCGAACGGGTGAACACCCCGGCCTGCAGCCCGTACTTGGAGTCGTTGACCATCGCGTACGCCTCGTCGATCGAGGCGGCCGGCTGGAGGATCATGACGGGCCCGAAGACCTCCTCGCAGGCGACCTTGGCGTCGTGCGGCACGTCGGCCAGGACCGTCGGGGCGACGGTGGCGCCCTCGCGGGTGCCGCCCGCCAGCACCTTGGCGCCGGCCGAGACCGCCTCCTGGACCCACTGCTCGACCCGCGCCGCGGCGGCCTCGGAGACCAGCGGGCCCACCTGCGTCTTCTCGTCGGCCGGGTCACCGGTGACGAGGGCGGCGACGGCGGGGACCAGGCGTTCGACGAACGCGTCGTAGACCGGCCGCTCGACGATCACCCGCTGCACCGCGATGCAGCTCTGACCGGCCTGGTAGTTGGAGTAGAGCGCGATGCGCTGCGCCGCCCAGTCGAGGTCGGCGTCGGCCAGCACCACCGCGGCGGCGTTGCCGCCCAGCTCCAGCGTCACGTGCTTGCGCGGCACCTGGTCGGCGATGGCGTAGCCGACCGGGGCCGAGCCGGTGAACGACACCACCGGCAGCCTGGGGTCCTGGACGAGGGCGGAGGCGCGCTCGTTCTCGATCGGCAGCACCGAGAACATGCCGGCGGGCAGGTCGGTCTCGGCCAGGATCTCGCCTAGCAGCAGCGAGGACAGCGGCGTCGCGGGGGCGGGCTTGACGATGACGGGCGCGCCGACCGCGATGGCCGGGGCGACCTTGTGGGCGACGAGGTTGAGCGGGAAGTTGAACGGGGTGATCGCCAGCACGGGGCCGTGGGGCACCCGCGAGACGTAGGCCAGGCGGCCGGCCGCCGCCGGCTCGGTGTCGAGCCGCTGCACGCCGCCCGACCAGCGGCGGGTCTCCTCGGCGGCGAACCGGAACGTGGCCACGGCCCGGCCGACCTCGCCGCGGGCCCAGACGATGGGCTTGCCGTTCTCGGCGGTGATCAGCTGGGCGATCTCCTCGGCCCGCTCGGCGATGCGGCGCGAGACGTGGGCCAGGGCCTCGGCCCGTACGTGCACGGGCAGCGCGGCGGCCTCCTTGGCCACCGCGTGGGCCGCGGCGACGGCCTCCTCCACCTGGGCGTCGGTCGGCACGGAGTGCCGGGCGACCTCGCGGCCGTCATGGGGGTTGGTGACAGTGAGCTCGGTGTCCCCGGTCGCGGCGCGGCCGGCCAGCCAGAAGGTACGCACGTCCATACCTCGACGTTATGCCAAGGCGTGGGCAGGGGATTCACACCACGTTGCACAAGAGCCTCACGAGGGCTCACCGTTAAGTACAAGCTCCGTTGTATACCCAGGATGTAACAGAAGTAGACCTAATTCGGGATGTTTACCATGCGGAGTGGTTTGAGGGATCTCCGCCTTGGCTAAGTCATCGGGTGCGGGTCTCCAGCGCGGTGGGCCCCCGATCAGAAAGGCGTGGGCCCAGTGACCGAACAACGTGAGGTCACAAGGACGCAGAGCCAGTCCTTGGGCCGGTCTTCGGGCCGTTCCGTGGACAGGTCCGTGGGCAGGTCCGTGGGCACGAAGGAGGTCTCATGACCTCCGCGCCGCTGGGGCTGCAGGGCGCCTACCTCCTCGGTGAGCGCGCCACTCACGACGAGCTTCGCTCCCGCCTCCTCGACGTCGCCGTCAACCTGCTGCGGACCGACGGGCCGGAGAGCCTGACCATGCGCAGGATCGCGGCCGAGGCGGGCTGCACGACGACCGTCATCTACACGATGTTCGGCAACAGGGAGGGCCTGGCCGAGGCGCTCTACCTGGAGGGGTTCGAGCGGTTCCGCCGCTTCCTGGAGGCCGTGCCGCAGCGGCGCGACCCGCTGGAGCACCTCCACGCGCTCGGGCCCGCCTACCGGCAGGCGTGCCTGTCCGAGCCCGGCTACTACAGCCTGATGTTCGAGCGGGCGATCCCCGGCTTCGAGCCGAGCGAACGCGCGAGGACGCTGGCCAGGGCCGCGCTCAACATCCTCGATCGGGTGATCGCCGACTGCATCTCGGCCGGCCACCTGATCCCGACTCAGCCGCGCAAGATCGCCGACGCGCTGTGGGCCGCGGCCCAGGGGGCGATCAGCCTGGAGCGGGCGGGGCACCTGCGTGACGGCCGCACGTACGAGGCCGTGACCATGGCGACTATCTGCTGCTATCTGGTGGAGAAGCCGAAATAGCCGGGTTGCGGGCCGCCTCCAGGGCGAGCCACAGCTCCGCGCGCACGCCCGGATCGTCGAGGTCGCGGCCGAGCAGCTCGGTCACCCGTCGCATGCGGTAGCGCAGGGTGTGCCGGTGCACGCCCAGCCGCTGCGCCGCCGTCTCCCAGTGACCGTTGCCTTCCAGGTACGCGCGCAGCGACGCCACGAGGTCGGCCCTGGAACCGTACGCGGTGAGCGGGGCCAGGACCGCGGCCGAGAACGCCTGGGCGGCGGCCGGATCGAGCAGCCCCAGCAGCCCTTGACCCGCCAGCTCCCCGAACCCGACCACGGACCCGCTCCCCTGCCCCGCACCGCCCCTGCCCCCGCCCGCCGCCCCGCCTTCCACCCCGCCCGCTCCGGGGCCTTCCGCGTCGCGGCGTGCGGCATCACGGCCTGCGGCGGCGTCACGGCTCCGAGCGGCCTCCAGGGCGCGCCTGGCCTGGTCGAGCGCGGTGCTCAGGGCGGTGGCGCCGTACCCGGCCGGCCGGCTCAACCCGACCGGCG